>JANWZU010000043.1 GCA_025054795.1 Candidatus Caldarchaeum sp. | reverse complement strand
GGCTCGTTTTTCAAGGCATCCTCAACAGCTCTGTAGACGTGGGCGTGGACTCTGACGACGTTGGATCCTGTGAGAAACACGGCCTTTTTCACCACCACGTTAGCTGTCTCTGTTTTGAAGTGTTCAGCTAAAATCTTCTTCAAATCTTCTCTGGCCAAAGGCTTCGAGAACGTTATGGCCGCCTCAACTTCACGTCTTCCGACAAGCCTGTTTTCAACCATGTTGACCGAGGCAACAGACAAAGTCAGCCACCCTGCTGAGGTGAAACAACAGCGTTTACTTGGACGATAGCCTCGCTTACCATGTTCCCTCTCACCGTCACTCTTTTCCGCAGACCTCTCACCGGTCTCTTGTTCCTAGGCTTCTTCTTCTTCGAAGCCGGCTTCCTCTTCGGGTGAAAACCTGTCCCACCTGAGAGCAAAAGCCTGACCTTCCGGGGGCCTGAAACGTCGGGCCTCATCGGGAAGCCGTCTTTGTCTGTTCCGCCTGTGATTTTTAGCAACCCCTTCACGCCGAAGGGAGTGCCGTCAACAACGTCTCCTATCTTCTTACCTACGAGCAGCCTCAGCTGCTGTGGGTTAAGCTGTATTGTGGAGGCCTTCCGGCTTTGGGGGTCCGAGACAACCATCCTAGGCCCAGCTGCTTGTTGGGACATCTCTTGTATGGCTGTTAACTGAGCAATTTAAACATGTGTCAGCGAGCCCACAGAGGATTCTGCTTTCTCATAATCTCAACAAGCTCTTCCAAAGTCTTCAAGTAGTCATCCTCGAGCATGCTGGCGTAGTTTGTAAGAAGTTGTCTGGCGTCTCTCTCAGGGACGAGGACGTAGAGAACCTCGTCGCCGTGAACGTTGCGGCCGACCACGCCCTCCTTTATGGAGACAGCTACCTTAGCTCCCCTCTTGGCTGATGGCTGGGGAACTCCTCTGTCCTGTATTTGGGACATCAACCCAACCACCTTGCCCAAGGTGTTTATCAGCGTAGCGCCGGGCTTCAGCTCGCCCCCCAGCACCTCCACCCCTACTATGGCTGGCTCGCTTCTCCGGAAAACATACTCCTTCAAAACCTTAAGCTTACCGGGCTTCGTCAGAGACTCGAACTCTGTTAACCGCCTGAGCCTAGTGGTCTCCTCAACCCAGTTCTCATAATCCTCAACAAGCCTGAAAAGCACGTCGTTCTTGAAGATTCTCACCCCTTTGCTGTTCGCCTCCCTCTCTATTTCGGGCTCGACTTTCACGTTGTAGCACAGGATTACGCCGAGAAGCTCGTCCTTCTGCCTTACGACATGAGCTTCTACGACGTCTTTCTTGGATACGTCTCCTATGTCTGCCACACGTATCAGCACTCCTTTATCCCTAAGGTAGTTTACAGCTGCCTCTAACGTTCCCAGAGTGTCAGCCTTCAGCACAACCCCGATTTTGTCAGTAGAAATCATAAACTCCTGAGTCTCTTCTGCTATTCTCCTCAGATCTTCAGCCTCGTTTACAACGACCGTTATGGGGGAGCCTGCGACAGCGTCCTCTAACCCGTCGGCCACCAGCTTGACTCCGGCAGCTGCTTCGACTTGGCTTATGCTTTTCAGCCTGTCCCTAGGGTCTCTTATCTCATCGGCAGGCTTTGGCATCAGAAGGGCCTTGACCTTCGTGGTCTTTGGGCCGGTTTTGCTGAGGTATGCTATCCGGTCTCCCACCTTGATTAAACCGGTATGCAGTATTGTGTTCGCCGTGGCGCCGAGACCCTCCTCCTCGACTACTTCGAGAATAACTCCCTCACCCCTGCCGCCAACCTTCCTCAGACGCTGTTTCATAAACTGCTGTGCAAGCCCCATTATTATCAGAAGAAGGTCCGGCACTCCTTCTCCTGTCTTTGCGCTTACCGGAACTATCGCTACCGTGTCGGTGAACGACCTTATCCGGGTGTAGAGGTCTGACCTGAAGCCTAGGAAGCTGAGGTCGCCCATTAAGCTGTAGACTCTTGCGTCGAGGTCTTCGGCAACGGGTTTCTGCTGTTTTGTGTAGGCTTGCTGGAAAGGTGCGTTCGTCGTGGGTTTCCATCCCGGTATGGCGTCGATTTTGTTGAAGGCGACGACGAAAGGTGTTTTCCTCGACCTCAGCAGCTGAATGCTTTCCTTGGTCTGCTCCTGCACTCCCTTTGTTGAATCAACAACAAGTATGGCCATGTCTGCGACAGAGCCGCCTCTTCTCCGGAGGTTGGAGAAGGCTGCGTGGCCCGGTGTGTCTATGAAAAGTATCCCGGGGACCTCCAGCTTGACCGAAATCTGTCCAAGAAGCTGCCTGCAGGCTTCTTCGATTGAATTCATCGGCAGAAGTGTTGCGCCTATGTGCTGGGTTATTCCACCAGCCTCTCTGGCTGCCACCACCGTTCCTCTGATTTTGTCCAGCAGTGATGTGTTGTGGAGGAAGAGGCCTTCAGCTAGGAAGAGATGGGAGCCCGGAACGGTAAAGTCATAAACATAGCTGTATTCGGGACTGAACTCTTCAACCGTTTCAACTCTATGGAAGGCCAGTTTATCATGGGATGTCCCGAGCAGCCTATCCCCCTCGCTTACCTTATCGGCTCTTTCAGCGACCACCAAGCTCCGGCCTCGTCTGACTAGGTAGGGGTGTTCGGGGGTTGTCTCCACGGCCCTGCCGTTCGAAAGAACAACTCTTACCATTCGGCGTGGCGCCGCCCTCCTCCATAGATGGGAGACGCTTGTCTCGACAGGTTCGCAGAAAGCAGAAAGCGAGGTGACTACTGTCTTTTCCCTAGGTTTCACTAGAACTCCGTCGGCCACGGCCGTGGATATCCCGCCGACAGCGAAATTCTTGAAAACCTCCTCGGCTGGGAGCCATGTTCCTCGGTTTAAGGCTACGGCTGTGCGGGGCCCTACACATTTTCCGTGGTCCACGTGTCCTAGGACTACGACGATGGGCTCCCGATAGCTCATCCCAACAGCTAAAGCGTTTGACGCAACACTAATAGTTATCCGCAGGAGCAGTATCAGACGGCTTGAGAAAATACGTTGTCCTAGGCATCGAGTCGACAGCCCACACCTTCGGCGTTGGAATAGCAACGTCCGAGGGGGAGATACTGGCCAACGTGCTTAAAATTTACAAGCCTAAGAGAGGAGGGATACATCCTCGGGAGGCTTCTCAAAGCCATGCAGAAACAGCGCCGTCCGCCGTGATGGAGGCTTTCGAGCAGTCGGGTCTTTCCGCCCATGAGGTTGACGCTGTGGCTTTTTCACAGGGCCCGGGCATGGGGCCTTGTCTAAGGGTTGGTGCAACGGTTGCGAGAACTCTGGCCTTGACGCTCCGAAAACCCCTGATAGCCGTCAACCACGGAGTAGCCCACATAGAGGTTGGAAAGCTTGCCACCGGATGCTCAGACCCTGTCGTCCTCTACGTAGCTGGAGGAAACACGCTGATAACATCTCTAGTCGAAAAAAGATACAGAATTCTAGGCGAGACCCTCGACATAGCCGCCGGAAACTGCCTAGACTCCTTCGGAATAACCGTAGGTATAGGGCCCATGCCGGGCCCGGAGAGGCTTGCTGCACAGGGCGCAAACCTTCACGAGCTTCCATACAAGGTGAAGGGCATGGATGTCTCCTTCTCCGGGCTGCTCACAGCCGCCGAGAACCTTGTCGCATCAGCCGTCCCCGTTCCAGACGTATGCCTCTCCCTAACAGAGACCGTCTACAGCATGTTGACGGAGGTTGTCGAGAGGGCTGTGGCGATGACCGCAAAGAACGAAGTCCTGCTTGTCGGAGGGCTTGCGAGAAGCAATCGTCTAAGGCAGATGCTTCAAACCATGTGCGACGACAGGGGCTGCACACTCCACATGGTTCCTGACGAATACGCCGGCGACAACGGAGCCATGATAGCATGGACCGGCTGCCTGCAGTACTCCTGCGGGATGTTCATCGACGTAGGCGAAAGCCACGTGAAGCCACGCATGAGGATAGACGAGGTCGAAGCTTGTTGGAGCAGCTAGACTTTGTCGAGGAAAAGCTGATTAGAGTTGGTGCTGAGGCTGAAGTCAAGACAGTATTATGGAAGGGCATGAAGCTTGTTATGAAAAACAGGACTCCGAAAAGATACAGAAACGACTTCATAGACACAAGGGTTAGGCGGAACAGGACCATCCATGAGGCTAAAGTTCTAACGTATCTATCGGAGAACGGTGTCCCCGTTCCTCTTCTGTTCTTCATAGACCTTCAGCAGTCAATTATTTTCATGCAGTTCATACGGGGTATGGAGCTCAGGAACGCATCAAACCCAACAGAACACTCTGAACAACTTGGAAAAGTAGTGGGCGTCATGCACAGCCTAAACGTGGCCCACGGAGACCTAACGCTTTCAAACATAATCGTCAACGACGCAAAAGGCCTCTGGCTTGTTGACTTCGGCCTAAGCGTATTCAACGCTGAGCTGGAGGACAAGGCGGTCGACCTACATCTCCTCGAAAGAAGCGCTCAGAGCACATTCCCTTCGACAGCGTCTGTTTTCTTCAAAGGCTTTCTGAGGGGTTATGAAGATGTTTTAGGCGTTCAAACGGTCGAGAGGACGCTTGCGAAAATGAAAAGCATAAGGATGAGGGGTAGATACGTTGTCAAACCCTAAGCCTACCTTTGTCACATCCAACAAAGGCAAGGCCAGAGAGGTCGAGCTGATATTCAGAAAACATAAGCTAGGCCTGAAGGTGTTTTACGCAGAGACTTTAGAGATACAGTCGGGCAGCTTGTTGGAAATCTCCGTTTTCAGAGCTCTACAGGCACAAAGGATGGTTGGAGGGCCTGTTTTCGTCGAGGACTCAGGCCTTTTCATACACAGTTTGAAAGGTTTTCCGGGGCCGTTCTCCTCCTACGTGTACCGCACCCTCGGCGTGGAGGGGGTTCTCCGAGTTTTGGGAGACAAAGACAGGAAAGCTGTCTTCAAATCTGTGGTCTGCTACTTCGACGGCTTGAGAGAGATGAAAACCTTCGAGGGAAACTGCCAAGGGAAGATAGCTGCGAAGCCTGCTGGGAAAGGAGGTTTTGGGTTCGACCCTGTCTTCATACCTGCAGGACAGAAGAAAACCTTCGCCGAGATGTCCGTCGAGGAGAAGAACAGGCTGAGCCACAGGTCCCAGTCGGTCAGCTCGCTCTGCCGCTGGCTTTATAAGGTCCGGCGGCAGCGGACATGAGGTAGGTAAAATGGCTAGGATGCACACGTCCAAGAGAGGTCGGTCGGACTCGACGAGGCCGTTGAGCAAGCTTCCGCCCTCGTGGGTGAAGCTTACGCCGGAGGAGGTTGAAGCTCTTGTGGTGAGGCTTGCTAAGGAGGGCCTTCCACCAAGCCGAATAGGCGTCGTTCTCAGAGACCAGTACGCAGTACCGTTGGTGAAACCCATCACAGGCAAGACCATAACCCAGATACTCGAGGAAAACAACCTACGAAGCCCCATACCCGAAGACCTTTCGCATCTCCTTGAGATGATTAGAAGAATGAGGCTTCACCTAGAAAAGCACAGGTCCGACGGATACAACGTTCACAGACTTCAGCTTGTAGAGTCCAAGGTCAGGCGTCTGACAAAATACTACAAACGAATTGGGTTGCTTCCAGCAGACTACGAACCTTTGAAGGCTTGATAAACCTTGGCGGGAGACTTGGCTGGATTTTTCAAAGCAGCCGAGGAGGCTGCTGAAAAGATTAGGCGATGGGTATCAGCAGGCGAGTTCATCGACATCTTCACACACAACGACGCAGACGCTCTTTCATCAAGCGGTTTGCTTGCCGGAGCTCTTCGCAGAGAGGACGCCCGATACCGTGTAAGGTCGCTCAACAGAATCGAGGAGTTTATCCAGCTGTACGAAGAAGGTTTCATAGAATCCAGAGCAGTTGTCTTCACCGACATAGGAAGCGGCTATGTGGAGGAGCTTTCAACCCTTCTAAAAGGTAGGGATGTTGTCATTCTCGACCATCACAGGCCCAGAGTGGCCGACATTCCGCATGGCTGGGTTCACGTTAACCCCCACGACCACGGATTCGACGGAGCAAGCGAGCTGAGCGCATCAGGAGTCTCTTACTTCGTCAGCAGGAAACTCAGCCCTGCCAACATAGAGTACTCTGGAGTAGCTGTCGTCGGAGCCCTAGGCGACCTGCAGGATAAAAACAGCCGCAGAAGACTGCACGGCCTAAACAGAACGATTGTTGAGGAAGCCGTCAAAGCAGGCGTGCTGGAGGCAAGAGACGACCTGATCCTGTACGGAAGAACCTTCAGACCCATACACATGGCTCTTTCGTCGACGACAAGCCCCTACATCCCCGGCTTGAGCGGAAGAGAGGACGCGTGCTACAGCTTCTTGACCAAGCTGGGCATAAGCTTGAAGGAAGGTGAGACGTGGAGGACTCTTTCAGACTTGACCGATGAGGAGAAGAAAACGCTCTATAACGGCCTGCTCGAGTATCTTGTTT
>JANWZU010000008.1 GCA_025054795.1 Candidatus Caldarchaeum sp. | reverse complement strand
GGATGGCGTAGTTCATGATGCCCAAGACGATGGCGGCTTCGGTGCCGGGCCTGAACCAAGCGAACATGTGGGCTTTCGCTGCGGTTCTGCCGAAGCGTGGGTCGAAAACCAATAGCTTCCCGCCTTTCTCGATGGACCTCGACGTGAACTTGTAGGCTTCGGGGTGCTGTTCAGCGTGGTTTGAGCCGATGTTGATGGTGACTTTGGCGTTCTGCATGTCGATGGCTGAGTTGGTCATCACTCCGAATCCATACACGTCAGCAAGTCCTGCCACGGTGGTTGAGTGGCATCTCCTCGCCTCGATGTCGCAGTTGTTGCTTCCCATCAGCATGGCTAGCTTCCTGCCGAGGTAGGCTTCCTCGTTGCTTAGGTAGTCGGTTGAGATTCTGGCTATCGGTAGAGACCTTGGATGAAGCTGGTAGGCTTTGGCTGGGTCGTCGAGGTTGCGGCCGCCCGGTATCATGTAGTTGCCCTTCGCATCAAGCCATGGCCTATTTCTCTCCCACTCACGGTAGATCTGCTCATACTTCTCGATAATTATCCGAAATGCCTCTTCCCACGAGATCTCCCTCCACATCGGGTCTTCGTTCTCTCCTTTTCTTGGGTTGGTCCTCATCATCGGTCTCCGGAGCCTGTAGGGGTTAAACTGTGGCAACAACATCATCGAGGCCTGGCCCTTGGAGCATAGAGTTCCCTCTGTGTGGGGTGCTTCAAGGTCCGGAGCAACATCAACTACACGGCCGTCTACCACTGTGCCTATTACGGTGCATCCGACCGCGCAGTAGGGACAGACGCTCGGTATTTTCTGGCCTTCGAGAAGTTTTTGCTTGGGCGGCGGCAAAGCTCTAGCCGACTTTATGCTTATTCCAGCGAGGGAAAGCGTTGACAGAGCCGTTGTGCCAGCTGTAGCCGCTTTCAAGAAGTCTCTTCTTTTGACAGCCACAGTTTGACTCATTTTTCGTGTTTATTAGCTTTCTTGTACATACATAAACCTTCGCTTACAACAAATGTAGTTTTAAAACGGCGTTATTGAGTAATACGCCTCATAATGACGCTCTTTTCGTCATTAGTTAACTACTTGTATGTACACAAACCTTTGCTGACGGTGAAAATCCTTAATCGAGAAATGCTTATGAGAGAACGATCGACCTCCATGGTCGTTGAGCGTTCTGCGTGCACGGTTGAAGCGGCTGGAGCCGAGCCATGAAGCAGTAAGGTTCGCCTCGCTGCTCATCACTGTAAGGGATGAGTTGACGGAGAAAGTTAACCCAAACAAGCTCGTTGCCCAAGGATTCACCGAAAAGGTTGCCTTCGCAATCCAGAGAGGGTTGAGACCGCTGCTTGAGGACGAAGTTTTGGAATGCATTAATTACAATTATTTTTCGGAGCTTTTAGAACAGGTGTTTGCCAAACTGGTGGAGAAAGGCTCCGTCGACGGCGAGCTGGAACAGATGTTGGTTAACTTGAAATCAGACCCTGGCTACAGCCGCCTCCTGCTTAAATCAGCTTTAGGCCTAGTCGACAACGTTGTGCCGAACGTGGAGCGTGAGGTGCTGGCTCACATCGTGCTGGTACCCCTGCAGCCAATCTTGAAAATAATCAACAAAGTCAACTCGAGGCTTGATAAACCAACCTGGGTCAAATCTTGCCTAACATGTGGAATGAACTACATCCTCGGGTCATACCGCGGAGGCTTCAGACACATGGTATGCGCTACATGCGGCCACATAGCCCGGGTTGATTTCTTCTACTGCCCTACGTGCGGAACCACTGACCCGTATTCCATGCGTTTCGAGAGATCCATGGACGAGCCGTACTTCCAGATAGAGCTGTGCGACAAATGCGGCGCCTACTATAAAATGGTGAACGAGGACATTCTAGGGAACGCTTCAGAAGACCCCCTCCTCCTAGACTTCGCCACAATAGACCTCGACAACATAGCCAATTCGTTAAAACACAGAAGTGGCTAGAGCTCTAGACCTACAACAGCTTCGCCGCCGAAAAATATTCCGAAGTCGAGGTTGACGTGGACGTCCTTTGTACCGATGTTCACCTCGGCCTCTTGGTAGTATTCGTACAGGTTCGGATGCTTGGCTCTGATTTTCAAGGGGCCAGAGTTGGCCTTGACCCTAAACTTCGCGAGCCCAGACTTGTCGGCAACTCCTGACTGACCGTCGCTCAGAAAAACAGGAGCGTCTGGGACAGGATTGGGTATGCCGCTTGCGTCGTCGAAAGTGATGCACACGAAGACGCTCACCTCTACGTACTCTCTTTTCTCCTCTATAGGTACGTACTTTCCCTCGACTGACATAGGCTCGACGGAGAAGTTTGGGTTGATGTACAGCTTCATGGGGCTGGGAGGCTCATATCCATCTAGATTACCCCAGCTGACGACGTAGATGCCCGGGGTCGTGACAACAAGCTCGGCCTTTCCCTCGCCGACTTTCTGACCGTTGATGAAAATTTCACCCTTGTTTGGAGCGTTGGTGATTTTGAGCAGGGTTGCTGTTTCTACAACCTCCACTTCGGCCAAGGCCTCAGCGGGCGTGAACCCTTCTTTCTCCACCTTGATTTTGATGGCCTCTTTACCTGTTCGGTGAGAATAGTAGGAGGCTAGGGCCAAGCCGTTTCCGTCGGTAGTTTTGTACGAATGTGGGTCGATTACTCCAAATTTGCAGTCGTAGGAGACATGGCACCCCTCGATAGGTGAACCGTTTTCATCGATTGCAACTATGACTAGGTTGCTCACCCGTGGCTCGACGTGTTTGGTCGCTTGATAGATTTTCGGATTAACAACCTTGACGGATGCGGACAACCTAGGGAGGGGTTTTTCGCCGCTGGACTCCAACCTGTTCGGAGGATTCAGCGGCCGCTTAAAAACCTTTTAAAGCCTAACCGTGTTGCCGGCGATTATTTCGTTGTGTTCAAACGGCAGACCCAGTCCGGGTAGGATGCGAGGTATGTGTGAGTGTTGAGAAAACCGGCGCGCCTGAATGCATACATGGTGAATGAAGAGCTTGTCCCCTCTTCGCAATAGAAAACTATCCGCCTGGCTACGCCGAGGTTCTTTTCTGCAGCTGACTTCCTCACGGCTTCGAGGTTGAACAATCCATCGACCTTGTGGAAGAGATGCCAAGGCATGTTT
>JANWZU010000006.1 GCA_025054795.1 Candidatus Caldarchaeum sp. | reverse complement strand
AGCTTGTCAGAGTCTTCAAAAAAAGGGTTAAAGTCGTTGAGTTCACGACAGACGCCGCCTCCTTCATCAAGAACCTACTTTATCCGGCTGAAGTGCTGGACCCTGTGAAGATCTCTGAACGCCCCGACGGAAAAACTGTAGCCATCGTAACCGTCAACCCAAGAGACAAAGGGGTTGCGATAGGAAAGGACGGCAAGAACATCAACTTAGTTCGGATGCTTGCTAAACGCCACTTCAACATAGAGTACATAACCATCCAGTAGGGTTGGGTTTATTAACCGCCGGTGGCGAAGGGTTCTAGGTTTGTCCTCCGAAATAAAGGTCTTCGACGTCTGGCCCGTGGAAGGAGTAGAAGTGCTTGACGAGGGGCTGAAGAGGTACATCAGCTTGAAGCCTGTAATTGTTCCGCATTCAAGCGGAAGACACGAACACAGAAGGTTCGCAAAATCCACAGTAAGCATCGTTGAAAGGCTGGCCAACATGCTGATGAGGCCTGGAAAGAGCGGTGGAAAGAAGTCGAAAGCCTTGACGGCTGTGAAAAACGCCTTCTGGATTATCCATCTAAAAACAGGCCGCAACCCTCTTGAGGTCTTGGTTCGGGCGGTGGAGAACTCGGCGCCGCTGGAGGACGTCACGAGGCTGAGCTACGGAGGCATCGTCTACTTCAAGGCTGTTGACATAAGCCCTCAGAGAAGAGTTGACCTAGCTCTGAGGAACATTGCCCAGGCCGCACGTGAAAACTCTTTCAGGAGCCGTAAAACCATAGAAGAGTGTTTGGCTGATGAGATTTTGCTGGCCGCTGAAAAGGACAGCAAGAGCTTCGCAATCAAGAGAAAGATAGAGCTTGAACGGGTTGCCCTGGCCTCGAGGTAGCCTTTACCCTAGACATCGCCTAGCCCTAGCGGCCTTTAAAAGCTCCTCAGCCGCCGAAGCCGTGTCGTTCTCAAGATAGGACAGTAGAAAGTTGTTAACCAAGTTCAGGTACTTCCTCTCGGAGAATGTTCTAGGCCCGACTTTTACGTCAAGCATGTTCTCCGCTGTCTCAAGGTCCTCTACGTATAAGGGTAGTGCGTTTCTTATCGGAGCTATGTCCGGCCGATTCTCAACCTCGCTGCTCAAGAGTATGTTGATGTTTTCGAAGGAGACCATCGAGGAGACCTTAGTCAAGTCATCACGCATGTTCACGTACACATCTCTAAGAAAGCTGTACTCCGTCTCAGATAGCTCGTGTAAGGCTTTCAGACCGACGAACTCAGGGGGGAGGCCTAGGCTGTACATGACGCATGCATAAGGTATTGCTCTGGGAAGCTCTATGTTGCCCAGCCTCCTTCCGTATGAAAAGGCTCCTATGTGCAGTTTTCTTGTTCTGCGTGGTGGAACAAGCCTTGAAAGATGGGCTATGGTGGGAGCGGCGGCTTCAGCGAACATCCTGTAATGTTTTGAAAGCTTTTCCACGACTTTAAGCGCCGTTGTTTCGTCTATTGCGTCTGTCTGCATCGATTTTGACGGCAGGTTGTTGTTTAACTTGTTCACGGCTTCGACGACTAGGTTTTGCGGGTAGTCGTATCTGAAAGCAGACTGGACCGTAGCGGTTGCCACGTAGCCGTATTCATCTAAAAACCTATCTACGTTGGTAGGGTTCAAACCTCCTCGGAAAGGCAGAGTTCCAACCCCTATTATCGGGAAAATCTCAATCCCTGTAGAATTCTGTACTTTCACAAGCTTGGCTATCAATAGTTTAGCCATGACTGTGGCTGCTAAAAGGCCGTTGTTGAGAGCCGGGTCTGACCGTGCTATGAAGACTCGGACGTAGCGGGGTGAGGTTAGCTCGATATACCTTGATACTATCTTGTCGGCGTTGGCCATGCTCTCAAAGTCCTCGAAGAGAGGGATTACCTCGACGCTGTCTGGAATTATCTCGCCTATGATGTCCTTGAGCTTGACGTTCGGAAAGTCGATAAAAACATCCTCCAACTGTACGACAGCTTTTCTGTACGTGTTGACGACTTGGATCATTTGGTGGACCGAGCTTGTGAAAGGTAGGATTACTTCGAAAACAGGAGGTATGGCGCCGTCGCCGTAGAAAACTTTGCAAACGTCGAAGTGTTTAGGTATGCTCTGGAGTGTTTCGAAGAAGACTTTTCTATCGCTTTTTTCGACGGCGGGGTTCGGAATCCTGTAAGTGAGAAAGTAGTCTCTGCCTATGAGTTTCTCACGGAAAACTTCGCCGTGTTTGGTCAGGAGTTTTCTGATTACGTTTAGGTCTACGTCCTTACCTTCAGCGTCCCACATCGCTTCTTGACATCCTAGGTTAAACCAGCTTTGGTAGATCTCCTCGACCTCGTCGTCGCCCGCAATCAGAGGGCTTTGATTCCAAGGTGGTGCGGATGCGTTGTCCGGATGCTGTGAGCTCATGGTTCTTGGAATGCGTCTCTCCAACTTCAGACCTCACTCTCCAACGGATGGCACGTAATCAACACGTTCAGCACACTAAACTAAACTACCGTCAATAAATAATTACCTGAAAGCCCGGCGCAGCTGACCGTGGGTAAATTCTAGTCGATGACGAGGTCCACAAACTGGAACGTGACTGTGTCCAGCAGGCCTTTGTCGGTGAGCCTCAGCTCCGGTATGACGCTTAAGCTGAGCAGCGACATAGTCATGAAGGGAGAGACCCAGTCGCATCCAAGCTTGCGCCAAATCATGTAGGTCTTGTCTAGTTTTTCAGCGACTACGTCGGCTTTTTCTGTTGACATCAACCCTGCGAGCGAAAGCTCAACCCTAGCGAGAACCTCGCCGTCGGCAACCGTGACTATTCCACCGTTCATCCGTGCGTTTTCGTTGGCGGCTAAAGCCATGTCTCTCTCATCGTACCCCAAGACAAGCAGGTTATGGCTGTCGTGGGCTACTGTCGAGGATACAGCTCCTTCTCTGAAGCCGAAGCCTTTCGTGAACCCGAGGCATATTCCTCCGGTTTTGCCGTGTCTTTCAACTACGGCTGTTTTCAGTATGCTCCTATCCGGGTCTGCGGATATCGTGTTTCTTCTGACGTCCATCTTCTCTATGACGTGTTTTGTCAAAACACTTCCTTCAACGGCTTGAATCACCCTCGTTCGGACCTCGCCGCTTTCGGCGTTGTGCTTGATGATGAAGTCCTCGGGAGT
>JANWZU010000023.1 GCA_025054795.1 Candidatus Caldarchaeum sp. | reverse complement strand
TGGCCTAACTCGCCGTTTTCTACGTGGCGTGGTTTGAGAGCTGCAAACCTGACGGATTACTCGGGGTTGATGGCTCAAGCAACAGAAGTTGTGAATCCTGTCTTCTTGGAGAAGGATGAGGAGAAGCGAATAGCCGCATCCCGTCAGGCAGCCCGATGGGTTGTTGAAAAAGGCCTTGTCATACCGTTGTACCAGATGGCGCAGCTTCATGTGATGAAGAGAGACGTCAAATACGACCCATGGCAGCAGGGATGGGTTCTTCCCTACTACATGTCCTACTAATGCCGATCTCATCGTACTATTTGGTTAAGCGCATCGCTCAGATGGCCGGGGCTCTACTTGGAGCGTCATTCATATCTTTCTTCATCTTCCGAGTACTTCCAGGAGACCCAGTCTCACTCATGGTCGGCCCTGGCGTCACAGAACAATACATAGCCGAGCTGAGAGCCTACTTCAAGCTGGACCAACCCATCATCGTGCAATACCTATACTGGGTGGCTGACCTCTTCACCCTCAACCTCGGTAAATCATTCAGATACGGCGTGCCTACAACCGAACTAATCTTCGAAAGACTGCCCGCCACTTTAGAGCTGGTCTTCGCAAGCCTCGTGGTCGGGATAGTTTTAGGCGTCTTGACAGGGGTTCTGGCATCCACAAGAAAACGTGCAGACCTGTTCCTCCAAGGAGTGACTATCTCTGGGCTGGCGGTGCCACACTTTCTCTGGGCAACTATCTTTCTAGTTTTCTTCGCAGCTCTCCTACGTCTTTTCCCAGCCTCAGGCCGTATTGGACTAGACTTCGAAATACAGCAGATAACCGGGTTTTATTTGATAGACTCAATCATCAGCGGCAACATACAGGCCTTCGTCAACGCTCTACAGCACATCGCTCTGCCCGCTGTATCACTAGCCATAGGAATAACTGCGCTGGTTCAGAGAACGTTAAGGTCCAGCATGCTCGACGTGTTAGGTGAGGATTACATTTTAACCGATAGGATGAAGGGCCACAGCGAGCGATACGTTATATTTGTAAGGGCTTTGAAGAACGCTCTCATGCCTGTCATAACCCTTTCAGGCGTACAGTTCACCTTCCTGCTGGGCGGAAGCACTGTGGTCGAGAAAATATTCGGCTGGCCAGGGATGGGCAACCTGCTTTTCACAGCTGTCCAGTACAGAGACTACACACTGGTTCAAGGAATTTTGATGTTTTACGCTTTGATAGCGATAACAGCTAATTTCATCTCTGACATCCTATACACGTATGTGAATCCGAAGGTGGAGCTTAAATGACAAGCATCGAGACAGCGATAATCTCTCAAATACTAAAGACCTTGAATAGCAAAAAAATCACCGCAAGCCTGATAGTTGTCCTCGTGTTCGTCATAATGGGAGCCGCAGCCCCCTTCTTACCGCTGCACGACGCAAACCGGCAGGTGCTGGCGAAGACAAACCTACCGCCCTTCTGGGTGGAGGGCGGAACGTTAGAGCATCCTTTGGGGACGGACAGTTTGGGCCGGGACATCCTAAGCAGGCTCATGCACGGAGCTTCAGTAGCCCTTTACGTGGCTGTTGTCTCAACTACGTTGACAGGCGTGGTCGGAACAATCCTCGGCCTGACATCAGGCTACCTACGTGGCAAAACCGACGACGTGATAATGCGGATAGTAGACATATGGATGTCCTTCCCCCCAGTTATACTGGCCATAGCGTTGATGAGTGTGCTAGGAACAGGAGTGAATAACGTCGTCCTAGCCATAGCGATAGTTGACTGGACAAGGTTTACCCGTGTGGTGCGTTCGGAGGTGCTCTCAGTCCGTGAGAAAGACTATGTTGCAGCCGCCAAGGCGATAGGATTCTCACCTCACTACATCATGTGGAAAGAGATATTCCCAAACGTTCTGCCGATGATTATTGTCTTGGCTGCTCTCGAGATGGGGATTGCTGTTTCGGTCGAAGTCCTGCTGAGCTTCGTAGGTTTCGGCGTAAAGCCACCAACACCGTCGTGGGGTACGATGATTGCAGACGGATTAGCATACTTCCGAACAAGCCCCTACGGCATGCTATTCCCGTTGCTCACAGTGATAACGGTCGTCTTAAGCCTGAACCTGCTGGGAGAAGGGCTGAGAGAGAAAATAGACCCGAGACTCATGGTGCAGAGATAGATGTCGAAGCTTCTTGAGGTAAACGGGTTAACAGTCAGCATAGCTGGAAAGACCGTCGTCAAAAACGTTTCCTTCAACGTAGCGTTGGGAGAGGTTTTCGGAATAGTTGGAGAATCAGGCGCCGGCAAGTCGATGACGGGGAGGTCGATAATCAGGCTTCTTCCACCCAACTCGCATGCGGTAGGAGAAGTCATTTTCAAAAACACCAACCTACTGAGGCTTAGAGAGACGGAGATGCGTGCTATTCGAGGAAAGGAGATCACCATGATTCAGCAAGACCCCGTCGCATCCCTAAACCCAGCGTTCAAGATCCGAGACCAGATAACGGACATAATGAGGCTTCATCAAAAAATCAGCAAATCAGAAGCGGAAAAACGAGCTGTACAGCTGCTGAATGAAGTCGGAATAAACTCGCCTGAAAAAGTTCTTGACAAGTATCCTCACCAGCTCAGCGGAGGTATGTGCCAGAGGATCATGATAGCGGTGGCTTTTGCGTGCGGGCCGTCTTTAGTGGTGGCGGACGAGCCTACGACGGCTTTGGACGTCATAACTCAAGCACTAGTCGTTAACCTGATGAAAAGAATGAAAAAACAGTTCAACACGGCAATCATTTTTATTACACATAACCTTGCGTTGGCGGTCAACGTGTGCGACCGAATAGCCGTGATGAACAAAGGCTCGATAGTTGAGACCCTGCCGGCTGAGATGTTTCTCCACTCGGCCCAGCATCATTACACGAAAACGCTGCTGGCA
>JANWZU010000184.1 GCA_025054795.1 Candidatus Caldarchaeum sp. | reverse complement strand
ATCTGTGGGTCGCCACGCCCCTCAAGCCAAGGCTTAAGGTCAACGCCTACGAAGAAGCCACGTCCTGCTCCTTGGTCCTCGGGTGTTCCGGGGCCTATGACCAGTATCTTACGTCTAGTGTCTATTACGAAGCTCGGCGTGGATATGTCGTAGACTCCTCTGTTGCCGGGGACTTGACTCAAGTATTCGGATGTGAACACGGGCCATCTGAGGCGTATGTCGCCTGTGAACGGGTCTATGGCGACGAGGTAGTAGTAGTTGGTTATCAGGAAGAGGTAGGGTCGGTTGTCGAGCTCGAAGATGTGTATCTGGTGGAAGTGGCCTCTGAAGAAAGGCTCCCACAGCGGCGGTCTGCTTGCTGTAATCTGCTCAACGACTTCCTTGGGCGGCGGAAGGTCTCTCGACCAAAGCGTTTTTCCCGTGGCGAGGTCTAGAGCGTAGACTCGGTGCCAGTTGGTCACGAAGTATGCAACACCCTTGTACACCAGTGGAGTGTGGATTACTCCCTCCGCGCCCGAGAAGAAGGGATCTCCGACCGACGAAGGCGGTATCGGGAAAGCCCACTTAATCTCCAAGAACCTCACGTTTGTTTTGTCCAGCTGCGTCTGAGGGCTGTAGTTCCAGTTGCCCGGCACGCCGTTGTACCTAGCCCAGTCCAAAACCTGCTGCTGCGCAACGCCAAATGGGATGAACAGAGCCGTCATCAACGCCAACGCAACAGAAATTTTCAAAACCTCTTTGGCTAACATAGTCTTCTACTGATTTTACCAGATATATAAAAATTACTTTATCACAGGCCAACCCGCTGTTTGCTGACGAGGTTGATCAAGTTCATTTTCCTTAAGCATTTACCTCCATGTTGTATTTACCTCATGCTTATTTCCAAGCTTACCTCACGCTGGCTATGGCCGTTGAGGCAGCTTTTCATCGAGAGTGTTTTATGATGTGTGCCTCCGGCTATGAAAGTCCACCGAGCAGGGTGCTGTGAAAGTGCCGTCCAGAATATCATCTAAACTTGCCTCGTTGGTGTTTGTTGCGGCTGCGTTGGCGGCTGTGGCTGCTTTTTTCATGTTTTCTCAGACTCCTTCGTCTCAAACAACAACTGTTCAAGCCGAGCTACCGCTAGATTTTGTCTCAACGCATCTAGAGACTTTCAGCCGCAGGGACGTGGCTCTGATACTCAACAACTACGCCGGAGACGCTGAAGTCGTGTGGTCGGGTGAGAGCGGGGGGCTGAGCGGCCGGTACAGAGGGATACACGCCATAAGAGCTTTCTTAACAGTCGTGTTGACAAACTCCGAAAAAGTAGAGCTAAGCCCTGTCAACCTGAGCGGCAAAGTTTTGGAGGAAGGCTCTGCAGAGCTAAAATCCATCATCAAGATAAGGGGCTACAACGCCATAATCGGCAACTTCGAAGGAGAAGCTCAAGCCACATACCTTCTGAGAAAAACGCCGGAAGGCTGGAGGATTAGGCTCGAGTCCTGGGACTTCAGCAAGTTCGAGTCGGAGGGCCGTGGAGCAACTGTTTTCCCGCAGTGGTCCATGCTCTACAGCAGGAAGACAACGACTGCGAACGACCCGTTGAAAGATTTCATCTGGAGGCTCAGCGAGTTTACTCCTCTGGCCGTGGCGGCGCTGTTTGTCGGCTTCGCTGCAGCTCTCTACGCTTCAAGACGAAGCCTCTCGTCCACAGCCTAAAGAGAATCATAAAGGCTGCGACGACAGCAGCCACTAAAGAGATGAAAACCCAGCGAGCCGTCTCATAGTTCTGAAGCCTTAGAGCAATCAGCACCTGCCTCGAGCCCTCTTTTTCAACCAGCTGAAGTATGGTGAACCGGCCTTGGCCGTCGGCTCCGACGACGGCCCCCGTTCTAAGCTCTCCTCCTAGGTCGATTCTGTGCAGAAGCCTTCCTGTCTCGGCGTCTAGGAAGAACATGCCCTCGCTTATGGTAGAGGCTATCAGCATTCCGCCCGTCGCTGTGAGCCAGCCTCTGTAAGCCGAGCTGACGAAGAAGCTCCAGACAACTCTGCCGTCGCGGACGTCGACTGCGTATATTGTTGTGTTGATGTGTGTTGGTGCGACGTTGTAGACCGAGCCTCTGACCGTGGAGCCGTGTTCCTCGACTGGCGTGGGGACGTGAAGCGTGCAGAAATTCATCGCAGCAACATACACCTTGCCGTAGGCTAGAGCGATGTCCGACTCGATGGCTCCGAAGGCCCCGGGACACTGTAGGAAGCTGTTGTCTGAGGGGTCGTTGTGCCATCTCTTCGTCATGCTTGGCTGAATCGTTTTCTTGAGGGACGGAGGGTCGAAGCTCCACAGCAAGTTGCCGTTGGATGCGTTGAGTGCGTATACGACTCCGTTTTTACAGCCTTTCACCACTATGTTGGAGGGTTTTGCCAGAACGGTGTTCCACGTGCAGTCGAGGTTGTAGTAGTCGTGGGGTGTTGTTTGATAGTACCAGAGCATATCTCCAGTAGTGACGTTGACCGCGAGGATGGAGCTGGTGTAGAGGTTTGGCCCGGGCCTGTAGGTTGCGTTCCAGTCAGGTTTGGGGTTGGCTGTCGAAAGATACGCAACGCCTAACTCGGAGTCGACCGAAATGTGGCCGAAGGAAACTCCTCCGCCGGCCCTCGTCCGTCCTAGATGAAGCCCTAGGTCGCCCCAGTCCCCAGCCATCGGCTCGACGTTGCCAGACGCCCTGCCTTCGAAAAACCCGTCTCTACGCTCAACCACATATCTGAAACCCCACAGCGTGTCTCCTCCCGCTGGAGGCGTGAGGAAGAGACGCCACAACATCGTGCCGTTCATCGAATACCCAGCCACAAACCCTCTCCCCGCAGCCGTCCCACCCGAAACACTCGGCCCCCACACGACAACCTTCCTAGCTGTGTCTAAAGCAGGCGGAGGACCAGTCGGCGAGTAGGTTCCAGCGTTGCCGGGAACGTTCTCGCATATTCCTGTTATGGCGGAATGCTCTAGGCCTGTTGAAGCGTTGACAAAACGTATCGAACAGTCCGGTGAGGGGAATAGAATGAGGCCGTCGTAGTAGTTGATTCCGTGGGTGTGGGGTAGGGCTGTAGGCGTGGTTTTGAGGGCAGGACGGTAATCCCAGAGGATTTTTCCGCTTGAGGCATCGACCGCCAGTATGGACGGGGCGTTTGTAGCGAGATACACGACGCCCTCGACAACCAGAGGCGGAGCCATCACACCGGTTCCGAGGTCCCCCTCCTTACGTGGGATTTCAAGGCTCCAAGCCACAGCCAGCTTGCCGACGTTCTGCGCGTTGATGGCTTTCTGAGGGTTGTGGTTGGTACCCAATTCGTCGTAGTTGGCGAGAGGCCAGTTTCGCCCTTCAGCATGCACGCCGAACACGGACATCAGCGTAGCCAGCATAACGACCGCAGCAGTTTTTAGCAAGGCCATGAGACTTTGCTGCCTGCAGAAGTCCGGGAACAGCATTAAAATCTTTCCCCATTAACCGGATAACAGGCCTTCAGCCTTTAACAGGTTATAAGCCTTATAAGCACCTCGGAGAAACAACCTGTAAATGACCTCGGCCCCAGCGAAGACAAGGCTTGTAATCATCGGCAGGAAACCTGTCTTCCGCTACGTAACAGCCTCCATCACGCTTCTCAACAGAGGCTGTAAGGAAATCGAGCTGGTTGCCCGGGGCCGGAACATTCCGTTATGCGTCGACACGGTCGAGCTTCTGCGAAACTCTTTCAGAAAAGACCTCCGTGTTAAGGACATCTCCATCTGGAGCGAGGACTTTGAAGTAGACGGTAAGCCTAGGAGGATAAGCTACATGAGGATAGTGGTCGAACAGCCCTAGTCATCTAAATATGGTGGTTTTAGAACGGTTTACGCATGGATTTTCAGCTAAGCCCAGAGCAGACGCTTCTGCGTGATAAGGTCTCGGAGTTCTGTAAGAGAGTCATCGAGCCGCGCTGGCTTGAGATAGATGAAAAAGGGGAGATAGGCCGTGAAGTCGTCGAGAAGATGGCCGGAGCCGGTTTGCCTGGAATGACAATCTCCATGGAGTATGGAGGGCAGGAGGGTTCGTTTCTCGAGGCAGCCATAGCAGGCGAGGAACTGGCTTACCACGGGCCCGCTCTTTCGCTGGCTGTGATGTATCTCATCCAGTGTTCGTGGGGCTACATCCTGCAGCTCTACGGCTCTGAGGATGCGAGAAGGGAGATTCTTCCACGTATCGCTTCAGGAGACGCAGCGATAGGCATCGCCAGCACGGAGGCGCACGGAGGAAGCGACGTAGCCTCTGTGAAGTGCAGAGCCGTCAAGACAGACGACAGAAGCTGGAGCATAAGCGGGGAGAAGACGATGGTGTCGCTTCCCACGGTGATAGAGAGGATGCCTTGGGGTGGGGGCTGGTTCCTCATAGCTAGGACCGGAGACCCAGCCCTCAAACACCGAACCATAACCGACTTCGTGCTTTTGATGAAGAAGAACGGCAAAAAAGTGGAGAACATCTCCTACACACCTTGGACTGAGTTCGCACGGAAAGGTCTGGACACGTCTGTTCTGACAATCGACAACGTTCTGGTCGACGACGTTTACAGAGTCGGGCCGGTCAACGGCGGGTTCAAAATAGCGATGGAGGGTTTCAACCTAGCCAGAACCATGATAGGCGCCATCTGCGTGGGATGCGCAAGATGGCTGATGGACAGAGCTCTAGAATGGGTTCGCACCAGACAAGTGTTCGGCAAGCCCCTTTCAGCATACCAAGGCGTCAGCTTCAAGTTAGCCGACTTTGCGACAGAGCTCGAAGCCGCTAAACTCCTCAGCTACAAGGCTGCTTGGACAGCCGACAGATACTACCGAGACAAGCAGGGAACGCTGGCCGATGTAGCGAAAATAGGAGCCATGTCCAAGCTGAAATGCGCCTCGCTGGCAGTTGACATAGGCGAGGAGGTGATGAAGATACATGGGGGAGCCGCCTACTTCAAGGAGACGCCGATATTCAGAGCATGGCTAGCCGCCTTCAGCTACGTCGTCGGAGCGGAGGGAGCGGAAAACATACTCAAACTAATAGTCGCAAGAGAGGTCATCGGAAAAGAGTACGTGGAGTAGCTACTCGCCGAGGACTTGGACAAGAATCTTCCTCGTCCTAGGGCCGTCGAACTCAGCCGCTATGATTGACTGCCACGTACCCCTCACTGTTTTACCGTTCTCGACGGGCAGCGTTATCACAGGCGAGAGCAGTATAGAGCGTAGGTGGGAGAAGGTGTTCGCCGTGGGGTCTATGGTGTCGTGGTGGTATCCACGTGCTTCTGGAGCGAGCCTTTCAAGAAACTCGAGAACATCCCGCTTCAGGTTGGACTCGTTCTCGTTGAGGTAGAGGCCGAGCGTAGTGTGCATCGAGAACACGTTGACAACGCCATTCCTAACCCCCGACGCAGCCACAACCTTCTCAACCCTGTCAGACAAATCGTTCAACTCAACCCTAGACCTAGTGTTCAAAACCAGAGTCTCCGAATAGGTTTTCACGCCATGCAAAACGCTCCGGCGTTTAATAAACAGTTTTTCAGCTGAACGAAGGTAATACCTCACGGGCGAAGACACGCAGGCTAGACCCATCAACATCAATGTCCCTCAACACCAGCATCCCGACGCCTAGGCTCTGCAGAAGACCCACCTGCTCAATCACCTCGTCAGGTTTTCCGTACAAAAGTGTGAACGTTTTCCTCAAAGCCTCTTCGACCGAGTTGAATTCTCCAAGTTTCCTGATTTTCTCCAGCCTGTCTTCCTCAGATGTGTAAACAACCGTGTTCGTGAAGATGGACTTTGCAGGCCTTCGGCCTGCTTTTTTGCATGCTTCGTCGTAAACTTTAACTATCTGACGGTATTCTTCGACGCTTTCGCCGTAGAAGTTCCATCCATCGCCTATCTCAGCCGCAGCCTCCACCATCTTTCTCCTCCTTCCTCCAACCCAGATGGGTGGAGAGGGTTTCTGCACAGAAGGCGTGTTGCATACTGCTTTTGAGAGTTTGTAGAATCTTCCGCTGAAGTCGACAACTCCTTCGTCCTTCATCAGCAGACGCACAACCTCCACGTACTCTCTGAACCTCTCAATCCTCTCACCGCTTCTCCACACCTCTAAACCAAGGGCCCCTAGCTCCTCGTTCTGCGACTCCGACCCCGTGCCCAGCCCCAGCTCAAGCCGGCCTCCGCTTACAACGTCCAAGGTAGCGGCCATCTTAGCCAAAACCGAGGGATGTCTGTAGCATGAGCATAGGACAACAGTCCCCAGCCTAACATCAGTCACCGGCGCCAAGGCAGAAAGCAGAGTCCATGTCTCAAGCAATCTAGAAGCACCACGTCGCTGAAGATGGTCAGTAAACCATAGAGACGAAAACCCTAGGCCCTCGAAGTCCACAGCCAAGTCAACAGCCTTCCTGAAATCAACGTCGTACCGTGGAACGACAGCCCCGAAAAACACAACCATAACACAACATCCATCCATGCATTATTAAACGTTCAGACACCTGCCGGTGCATCAAACCAGTAAACCATTATAAGCAGCGCCGCCCAACATCCAACAGAGTTGTCAACCAAGCTACGGGACGACTTCCTCAAACTACTCGAAGAGGACAGAGAATTCAGGTACGCAGTAGCCGGCTACCTAGGGCTGTCCGAGATAATAGAGCGTCTGGACTCCATAGAGAAAAACCTCACAAGAATCTGGGAAGAAATAAAAACGCTTAGAGAAGAAACCAGACTCCTCTGGGAAAACCAGAACAAGCTTTGGGAGAACCAAGTCAAAATATGGGAAGAGATTAGAGGCCTACGTGAGAACCAGAACAAGCTTTGGGAAGGGCAGAACAAGCTGTGGGAGGAGGTTAGGAGTCTTCGAGAGGGGCAGGAAAAGCTGTGGGAAAGCAGCAACAAATTATGGGAAGGGCAGAACAAGTTGTGGGAGGAGGTTAAGAGCCTTCGGGAGGGGCAAGAAAAGCTGTGGGAGAGCAGCAACAAGCTTTGGGAAGAGGTTAGAGCGTTGAGAGAGGGGCAGAACATGTTGTGGGAGGAGGTTAGAAGCCTTCGAGAGGGGCAGGAAAAGCTGTGGGAAAGCAACAGCAAATTATGGGAGGAGGTTAGGGCGTTGAGAGAGGGTCAGAACAAATTGTGGGAAGAGGTTAGAGATTTGAGGAAGGCCTACCAAGGCCTGAGTAAAAGAGTCTCGGTTGGGTTTGCGGAGTTGGGAGCGGCACTAGGCGTCACGTATGAGATTCACGCAGCCGCTTACATCAAGGTTCTTCTTGAAGAGCTTGGGTTTCCGCAGGCGAGGGTTGGTAGAGGATGGGTGGCGAAGAATGGGGAGGTGTTGGACATAGACGTTTTCTCCGAGGACCCGCTGGTGGTCGGCGAGGTGACGACTAGCTTGAGGGATGTGGAGGAGGCTGAGAGAGAGGTTGCGAAGCTGCTGGACAGAGTTGTTGCTGTCGAGGCGAAGTACGGTAGGAAACCTTTTCTCGTTGTCCTGTCGGTAGGTGTGGCTCCGGAGAGTGTTGCTGAAATTTTGAGGGAGAAGGCTGAGAGACAGGACATCAAACTGATTTTAGGGAGGGAGATAGAGGAAGCGTTAAGTGGCTAGAGGTCCTCTGCCAACCCGGAAAAATTTCTGAGAGACACTTTGGACCCGTCGCAAACAAAGACCAACGCAGACCACACCCCATCCCGATACTTTATATTCAAGCAAGCAAAATCATCAAAACGGAGCGGGGTAGGGTAGCCAGGTTAACCCGCCGGGCTCATAACCCGGAGATCGGTGGTTCGAGTCCACCCCCCGCTAGGCTGATTCTGCTTCTTTCATAAGGCGTTGCTCACTCCATTAAGTTCTTGACTAGTTCAAACGTTTTTGAAGCGTGTTCGACCGCCTCTTCGGCGTCTCTTTTGTCAACCAAATCCTCAGGAGACAGCAGCGCCTCCTCGCCTCCGTAGAAGCTTAGCTCTCTTTTGGCTGTGAGCCGCCTAGAGGTGTCGGCGAGGAAATCCACTTCGGAGGCGAACCATGGCGGAAACCTCTGCCTATACTCGAGCAGAACATCTGAAACGTCATGGGCCTTC
>JANWZU010000151.1 GCA_025054795.1 Candidatus Caldarchaeum sp. | reverse complement strand
GTCTACGCCGGCCAGAGCAAGATTTTCCCACGGCTGAAAGGGCTTGCGGGTGTGGCGGAGCTTTTCAACAAGTCGATGCCCGTGTTCAAGGCGAAGGCCGGTGAGAGAATCAGGCTGCATATCATCAACATCGGAGACCTGTACCACAGCTTCCACGCCCACATCGGCGACCTCCGCTCGCAGTACGTGCTGGGAGGAAGAAGCTGGCCCGGCCAAGTAGTCCCCCTCGTCCCCGGAGCAGCTGACACCATCATCTACGTCCTCAACAAGCCGGGTGTATACTTGTTCCACTGCCACGTCGTTAGCCACGCCGACGCAGGGATGATAGGGCTGATAATCCTCGAGGAATAGTTTTGGAGAAGCCCCACGTAGCGGTCGTAGCGCTCGCAGCCGCCGCCGCAGCTGCGGCTTTACTGATACTTCTCCAGCAGCCTCAACAACGACCCTTGACAACGACCACGCCGACAACCACACAGACTTACGTTCCACTTGGAACTAGGCTGGTGACAGAGGCTCCGACGCCTTCGGAGGTGGTGGTTTCCAACCCCTTCGGCTCCAGCCGAGACCAATCACTGACCTTCAACCCGCAACACGTCAAAGTTGTGTTAAACGTGAACAACACGGTCGCATGGGTCAACGAAGATTCGGCTGTTCATACGGTTGTCAGCCTCGAAAGGCTTTTCGACTACACGCTTCAGCCGGGGCAGAGAATAATACACGTCTTCACACAGCCCGGAACATACAGATACACGTGCAGCCTGCATCCGTGGATGACAGGCCTAGTTGAGGTTTATTCATGAAGCGGAGATACTTCATCGTCTCGGCGGGGCTGGCGGCAGCGGCATACGCAGCCTACAGCTTCATGGCGGGAAACCTGCTGGGAGCACCCTCGGTCGTCAGCCAAACATGCGGCTACTGTGGAATGAAAATCGAAAGAAGAGAGTTTGCGGCGGAGCTGGTTGTCGACGGCCGGCGGTATTTCTACGACGACGTAGGCTGCATGATGATACACTACCTCTCATTTAAGGGGGTTGTGGAGCCGGTTAAAGGAGCTAAGCCCGGAAGGGTTGAGAAGGTTCTGGTCCAGTGCTTCGACGTTGAAGAGGCTGTAGACGCTTCCGTGGCTTGGTTTGTGAAAGGCTCGGACGTCAAGACTCCGATGAGACACGGCTACATCGCCTTCAAATCCCTGTCCTCGGCTCTGGAGTTTGCGAAGAAGCACGGCGGCGAGGTCTTCGGCTGGGACAAGCTCGTCGAATCATTCCACAGGACTGTGGAACACACGCATGAAGAAGCTCACGGAGAGATAGCTGACGCCTTCGGCATAGAGCTGAAGCTCCTCGACGGCAGGCCCGCCACGGTTTCGCAGATTCTCAAGGCTGGGAATCCCGTGCTGCTTGTGTTTTTCGCCACGTGGTGTCCGACGTGCAGCAAAAACATCACGACACTCACCAAAGCCTACCCACACTTCAGAAACAAGGTGGCGGTTCTTCTCACGAGCTTCGACCCCGGCGACACGCCTCAGGAAATACAGCGGTTCCTAGAGCAGCACAACGCACCCAGCGACTGGACTGTCGCCCAGCCCAACCTCGAATTCCTAGTAGCCCTACGTGTAATAACTCAGGAGACAATATTCGGCATCTCAGCGAAGGGCGAGATAGTTTATGAGAAGAGGTTTGGAACGCTGACCGAGGACGACTGGCTGAACATCGTCCACCGGCTCGAAGCCAGTCGCTGAAAACGTATAATAGTCGTTGCCCACCTTCCTGACTTGGAGTGCGGAGAGACGAGGTCGTATTTCTACTGCAGCGTTCCCAGAAGGTTCGGGCCGCAGCCGACTTTCACATGCAGAGAGGCGACTACGACTTGGCTGTTTTCAACCTTGAACAGTCTCAGCGGTTTTTTCTTAAAGCAAAGCTTCTGGAAAACGGAGCCGAGTTCCCGAGAACACATACGTTGAGAAAGCTTTTCACACTCTTGGGGGAGTGTCTGGGTAAAGGGGATGTTTTCCGAGTGTTTGCAGACGAGCATGTCATCGAGTTCTCCGCCCTCGAAGACGCCTACGTCACATCACGCTATTTTCCACGTGAATTCACGAGGGAAGAAGCCATACGCCACATGAGGTTCTACGAGAAGGTTGTGAACTTTGTCAGAGAGAATTCTAGTTGAGAAGGCTAGGATGCGGAGAAGAGTGTTTCAAAACCTTGACACCCATCTGAGAGAGTTGAGAAACTTTATGCAGAGGTTGGACAGAGACTCAAAGCTCTATTCATTCGGGTCGGTGGCTCGAGGCGAGCATGTCATGATGAGTGATGTGGATGTCATGGTTGTGACAGAGTTGGAGCCGGCTAAAGTTATTGCGGAGCTTCGGAAGGCTGGTTTTGATGAGCCTTTCGAGTTTCACGTCGTAGACAAAGAGACGGCTGAGCAATATTTCAGAAGAGTTGGCATGGTCAGAGCTGTTGATTGAGGCTATGGGTTTCTGCTTGTTTCATGGAGTTTGACGAGGTTTGTTCTGCCGTGGGGCTTGACTTCGACGATGTTCCTACGTCGGAGAGAGGCTATGAGACGATGGGTTTTCAGACGGGAGTATCCGAGGGCCTTGGCTATTTCCTTCTGCTCAGCCTCTCCTCCGCTGCGTGTCAGGTATTCGA
>JANWZU010000069.1 GCA_025054795.1 Candidatus Caldarchaeum sp. | reverse complement strand
TGAGGCGGTGGAACAGGTGAACGCAAACTTGGTCTACAGGTTTGCGGCTCTAAACTACACCGTAGAAGGGGACTTCGACAAAATTAGACAAACCTTCCAGAGTTTCGTAGAGTCTGTGAAACAATACCAAGCCATTATGGTCCACTGGGTTTCTGGCGATAGCTTATATTTCGGCGCTATATACCAGCAGTCGGGTGTAAGCGTGCTGCGGTATGTGCAGGTGGTGGTGAGGACTTGAGCAAGTCTGGAGGAAAAGAAGGTTGGGGCATCTTGAGCTACCTCCTCCTGCTTTTAGTTGCAGTAGCTATTTTCTCATTTGTTCTCCGCCTCCAAGCCGGATTTCTCGGCATCGTTCTCGGAGGACTTGCCGTAGGGCTGGCTATATACTGGTTCAAGGCCTTGAACCGAAGCCTAGCTTCGTCTGCATGGGATGATTTCCTTCTAGAAATTCAGCATGATGGGGATGTGGTTAACTTAACAGCTCAGGTTCCTGGCCCGGAGAGCAGCGTCAAGGTCGAGCTCTTCGGTAGAAAGCTGGTTCTTAAAGGAGGCATGGGTTTCAGGAGGACGGTGAAGCTGCCGTTCGAAGCAATATTACGGGAGCTTAGGTACGTCAACGGAACGTTAAACGCAAAGCTGGTAAGGAGGACGGAAGCACCTACAGCGAGCTAAGCCCGTCCAGAATGTCCTCTACAGTTCTGTGAAGCGACAGGACGTACGGAATTCCCTCCCTGTCAGCAAGCTCCACAGCAAACGGGTCAACCTCTTCTCTAGCTTTAGGGCCGTGAATCGCAATCATCCTAGGCCTTATGGGGAAGATCTTCGCAGCTATGATTGGAGACCTTCCTCTAGAAACTTTCGTGAACACCACCACACGGACGGAGTTGCCTCCGAAAAGTCTGAGAAAATCGTATGAGCTTAGGTTTTTTATGGCGCGCAAGCTGTCGACGACTGTGTAGCCGTAGACGGTCGAGTCCTTGAAGCTCTGGCCAGCCAGCCAAACTCCTTTCAAAGCATCCGCAACCTCGGCTAGTGTTTTTGGCGACACGTACTCAGCCATACCGACGACGACACCCGACAAATCACTTACAGCACCCGCAAATTTCTTGATGTGGAACCCTCCCCTCGACTCATCCAACGATATCAACGCATTAACGTATCTTCTGATGAACTCTGTTCCGGGAGACCGGCGCCTGTTCTTCTCATAGTCGCTGAGCACCGACGAGGACACACCCATCGCCTTGGCCAAGTTCTTTTGACTTTCCTCAAACAACAGCCTCCACTTCTTCAACGCATCCCCCGGCCTTGAAGAGAAGATAACCTCGCCAGCAATTGTGTTCATCAACTGCCTTTTAAGACTCTCCTCCTCCAACCTCCTGCACACCTACATCCACTAAGAGGATTTAAGATTTAGTCGCTTTGGGGGTGGTGGGACTTGAACCCACGGTCTTCGGGTGGCGCCTCACGACCAGCTGTTTCGGAACTGGAGCCCGACGCCTTGGCCTTGCTCGGCTACACCCCCCAAGAAGAAAACCCCCAACCCTTCCTTAAGTTTGTTTCTCCAACCAGATTCGTCTATTTCTGCAAAATTTTGTAGAGGTTAAAGTCCTCAACCAGAAGCTCAGCCCTCTCTCTCAAAGGATTGGAGTAAGGGCCTCGGACGCTACCGTCTTCCACCAAATAGATGTGGTCCGCTATCAACGATGCTTCCAAAGGGTCGTGGGTGACGTAAACCATGGGAGTCGGCAGGGTTCTCAAAACCCGCCAAAACCCTACTTGGTTGAGGTAGTCTAGGTTGGCTGTGGGCTCGTCCAGCAGAAGAAGCTCAGGCCTCCTCATCATCACAACAGCCAAATTAACGATCTGGCTCTCCCCTTGGGAAAGCGCTTCCTTATCCAAAATATACGAAATACCTAGCTTGTTCAAAATTTCAAGCCCGTTGGCGCCGAATTTTCTGGCAAAAAATTCGACGACCTGAGAAGGTTTGAGAGGAAGCCTTACAGGCTCCTGAGGTATGTACCCGATTCGACGCATGCTTGGAGATAGATTTGTGATCTCTTCCCCGTTAAGAAGCAACCGGCCTTTCGAAGGCCTGATGAAGCCTACGAAGCATTTAAGCAGCGTTGTTTTGCCTGAGCCGTTTCTGCCAAGAAGAACAACTCTGTCATCAACCCTCAAGCGGTCGACCGAAATCCTGAACCCGCCCCGCTCCACAACCAGACCTTCAGCCTCGAACATATCTAAACCACCGCAGACCTACGTGAAATTAGATACAGACCTGCACTGAAAACAATCCCAATCAAAGCCAACACAATCGAGTAGAGGATCGACGCAGCCGCCCCACCCTTGTTGAACAGCTCGAACAGATAAATCCCAACTGTTGCAGGCCTGTTAGCAACTATCAAGAAAGCTCCCAACTCGGAGAAGTTTCTAAGCCACATCAAAATCACTGCTGCCGCAACTCCCACCGCTGAAGATTTTACGTGGAACCATATGATTTGAAGGTCGTTGAGGCCGAGTGGTTGAAGAAATTCGTCCAGAGACCTCTGAGCAGATGTGAATGTTGCGATGAGTGCGCCGACGCCTACGGGAAGGGATACAACCATCATAGAGATGATAATAGCCGGGGCCGTGTCCACGATTCCAAGCCTTGTGAACAGCGGCAGAAGCAATAGACCGATGGCTGTGTGGGGAATTGCAGCTGAGAAGGTAAGCAGCGGGATTACTCCGCCTACGCCTCGCTTACTGATGAAGAAGGCTAGAAGAAGAGCGGCGGGAAAGACTATGAGCGCTGCAACTGTTGAGAAGAAAACCGTGTTTAGAAGCGGTGTGTATGGGTCTGGCGGCGGTAAAAGCCCTTGATACAGAAAACTAGGCGCTATGATTACGGAGACGTATAATGCTGCAATAAACAAAACAGAGGCCTTCAGCAGCCTTCTCATGTGGACTCAACTCGCTTAATCCCGTATTTGCTGACGTCGATCTCGTCTATTAGTTGTATAAGCTTGTCGCCTTCCTCGGAAAAAGAGAGTGCGATGGCTTCAAGTCTTACTATTTTGATTACGCCCGTGCTTAGCTCGGCGTAGATTTCTAATGGCGGGTTGTTTTCAAACCTGCTGTAGTCGGGCAGCTCTATGACGTTGTATTCCTTGTCTAGGTTGCGGGTAATTACAAAAGGTGAGTGGGCGAATATACAGTCAACCGTGCCTGCTTCAAGAAGCGAGCCGACGACATCGAGGTTGGGCCGCATGTAGAACCTGCCTGAAGGAGCTATGTTGACGGCGACCAGCCGTATTGAGTTTGGCTGCTCACGAACATACTTTATGTTAAGGCTTCTCTCAACTTCATCGATTACGCCCAAGTTTTCTTTTTCAGATATCATGTAAATCGCTGCCAGCGCC
>JANWZU010000024.1 GCA_025054795.1 Candidatus Caldarchaeum sp. | reverse complement strand
CAGAGGAGTCAACGGTCCTTAAGAACGTCGACAGACGCATGTTTTTGACGGCCTCGAAGTTTCTCCTACACTCTTCTGTCTTAATCTTCGAAGGGTCAGTAAGAAGAAAAACCGTAACCTCGGCCCCCATGCAGGCTAGATGTCGTGCGGCCGCCAGCCCGTCGCCTCCGTTGTTCCCCGGACCACACAACACCAGAACACGCTTGCCGCTTACGCCGTTCAAAGCGTTGGAAAGTACCTGCGCAACCGACCTCCCAGCGTTCTCCATCAAAACAATCCTTCCGACGCCAAGCAGCTCAGAGTTAGCATCGATAACCATCATCTCATCGGATGAGATAGTCTGCAAATCTACCACAGCAGAAACCGGTTTTTATATAAGCATTAAACAGCCCGACTCTTCGGACAATACGTGGATATTAGCATCAGATGGGCCCGGTGGGATTCGAACCCACGGCCACCAGGTTATGAGCCTGGCGCTCTAACCTGGCTGAGCTACGGGCCCTCACAGTAGTAGCTTGATGAAGGTGTTTTTATGGGTTTATCTGTCTTGTTTGGATGGATTACCGTTATATTGTAGACCATCGCTACGTTTCTGAGTAGAATTGGTTAGGCAGGTTGATTATGCTCCGAAGCCCATAGACCCCGACTTTCTCAAAAAGCCAGACGAGTTTCCACTGACCGGCTCGCACAACGGTCATGAAGTCCGTGCCGAGGGAATAACTAGGCTGGACGCCAACGGAAACCCCTACCCGACGAAGCTGGGAATCCATGGAAAAATAGTGGCTGTCGACTGGGAGGCATGCATAGCCGACGGAATATGCATGGATGTCTGCCCGGTCAACGTCTTCGAATGGGCTCTCAACCCCGGCAGGTCAGGCACGGGCAACGACCTTTACCCGGTCGAAGGCGAGCTCTACGAAAAATACAGAACAGACAAGTCGGAGCCCATAAGGGAAGCTGACTGCATCTTCTGCATGGCCTGCGAAGCCTCGTGCCCAACGAAAGCCATCAAAATCAACCCACCGTAAACTTTTTCAATATATTTTAGTCGATGTTCTCTGTCTCGGAAGAGGTTTCGACCCATTTCAAGCATCTGCGTGTGCAGCTATCGATGGTACATGAGGTTATAGTCGGACGGCAGGTTTCGGGTTTGGAGGAGTATGTCTCGAGAGCCGTTGAGGATGTCAAGGGAAAATTCAGGCTGGAACAGCTTACCTCGCACCCGCTGGTGAGGGCCTACAGAGATTTCTTCTGGAGAATAGGAATCGACCCGACGAAAACAAGGCCCTCGGCCGAGGCCCTTCTGAGACGTGTTCTGCAGGGAAAAGATTTTCCTAGAGTAAACAGTTTGGTCGACGTCTACAACGTCGTTTCGATGTCAAGCCTCGTGCCCATAGCCGCTTTCGACGCCGACCATCTGAAAGGGCCTCTGCACATGAGGTTTTCACGTGCAGGCGAAGTTTTCCGCGGAATAGGAATGGACGTGCCTTTTCGGTTGTCGGGAAAGGAGGTTGTGGTCGAGGACGAGGAGAAGCTGGTGGCCATCTACCCGTACAGGGATGCCGACAGTTCGAAGGTCTCTGAAGCCAGCAGGCGGGTGCTTCTCATGGCCTGCGGAGTACCCGGAGTTGAGGGGAGCTACTTGGAATCGACGTCCCAAACCCTCGTCGAAGCCGTTCTCAGGTTCTGCGGAGGCTTCCTGAGTTTCCAACAAACAGTATCCACGTAAAAGCGCCGGGGGTGGGATTTGAACCCACGAGGCCTGTGGAAGGCCACCGGCTGTCCTGACCAGCCTGAATCCGATCTCGAGGCCGGCCCACTACCTGGCTGTGGGACCCCGGCTCCGCTAAATTTTTGAAACCGGTTGTATTAAGTTTGTCAAACATAGTCTGAGCGGTCGACTATGTTGTGTGGCTTTTGTCCGCTCAGGTACCGTATTATGTTTTCCACTGCCGCCTGCTTCATTCTTGAGAAAATCTCGGGACTTCCAAACCCTCCGGCCACCCATGGTGTTCCTATGAAGTTGGGGTAGTTTATCAGCTCGGTCTCCCACTTCTCGCCGAGCTTCACGTTCCACCAAACGTCTGTCGCCACCACTGCCTCAGGGTTCTCTCTTATGTAGACAAGCAGGGCCTCTCTGTCAACCAGCTCAGCCCGGCCTATGTTCACCAAGACGCACCTCTTCTTCAGCAACCGAAGCCTATCGAGCCCAATCAACCCACGGGTATGCTTTGTCAAAGGAGCCGACAGAACGACAAAATCGCTTTCCCTCAAAGCCTCATCCAACCCTTCAGGGCCTACAACCCGGTCGACATCTATACTCGATGAGCCTGACCGAGTCACTCCGATAACACGCATGCCGAAGGCTTTCCCGACCTCGGCTACTTTCCGCCCAATCGACCCCATCCCGACGACGCATAGTGTCCTCCCCCGCAGCTGGAGCGTCTCAGTTCTCTGGCTGAAATCCCCGTTCTTTACGTTGGGCAAGTAGTGATGAAGTCTTTTGGAGGCGGCGAGAAGAAGTGCCCATGCATGCTCGGCGACTGCATCTGCGTTTGAGCCCATGTTGCCGCAGACGACCACTTTTTCAGGGATCATGGACCATGGTAGGCTGTCCACACCGGCTGAAAGGGTCTGAAGGAACTCGAGCTTCTTCAGCTTCTTAAGCTCGCTCGGCTGGAGGACGATTGACAGCGCTAATTCGGCTTCTCCCTTTGCTTCTTCAAAACCCTTGCTAGATGGTGTGTAAACTTCGGCATACTTGCCGAGCTTTGTAAGGTCCTCTTCGTCTAGCTCTACATAGGAAACTAGAATCCTTTTACCCGTCAACCGCTGAAGGTGTCTTCGGGAGCTGGATAATAAACCTCAGCAACCAGCTTTCTCGAGCAGTAAATGCAGTATACTACTGTTTTAGCACACTCCATGTGGTAGACTGCTCCGCAGCTGCATTCAAGAACAAGGTCGGTCTCGGCTTCAGGTGAAGAGGCTAGCACAGGCTTGAGCTGCTTGCCGCAGTAGCTGCACATCCTCGAAAGAGCCAAAACATCTCTAACCGTGAATATGCCCACTATCCTGTTGTCCTCTGTCACTACCACTCTTCTGACCTTTTTCCTGTTCATCAAATCAACGGCCTCAAGCAGAGATGCCTCTATGTCTATTGTCAGAAGAGGAGCGCTCATGACGTCCTTGACCAGCGTCCTTGAGGGTTCTAGGTTCTTTGCCACTACCCTCGAAACTATGTCTCTCTCCGTGATGAGACCGAGTGGAACACCGTTCAAAGTCACTACGAGTCCGCTTATTTTCTTCTCGCTCATCAGCTTAGCTGCCTCCAGCACGGTTGCATGTCCATCGATAGATATCACTTGAAGCTTGACGACGTCCCTGACCTTAGCTCCCGGCCACAACAAAGATTGGGTGTTTAGCCTGCTAAAAAGCGTTAACAGCCGGAAACCTTGATATATTCCATGAATTATTGTTGGTCTGATGCGTCTTCTCCAGATATCAGACATTCATGGAAGTTATGAGGCTGTTGTTAGGGCTGTTGAAAAATCATCTGGATGCGACGCCATACTGGTCGTCGGCGACATAACTCACTTCGGTGGAGTGGCTCAGGCAGGGCCTTTGCTCGACAAGCTGGCTGAATCGGGGTTGAAGGTTTTTTTCGTGGCGGGGAACTGCGACCATCCGGCCTTGCTGACATGGACACCGAGCAACCCGAAGATAGTGAACATTCATCTCAAGAAAACGGCGCTCGGCGACTTTGAGATGATTGGGCTTGGAGGAGGAAACCTCTCACCTTTTAACACTCTGATTGAGTTCAGCGAAGAGGAATTCGCTCGCATGCTCTCAAGTGTAAACACGTCTTCAGAGCGGTTCATACTGGTTAGCCATACACCTCCCTACGGAGGTGAGGCGGACGCAGCTCGAGGCAGACATCTCGGAAGCACGGCCATAAGGAGGTTTGTCGAGGAGAAAAGGCCGATTGCAGTCTGCTGCGGCCACATCCACGAGGCCAGGTCTGTTTCATCGATAGGTGGAACAAAAGTAGTTAACGCAGGGCCTGCGAGGGACGGTTTCTGCGCCATACTGAACATAGGCGATAAAGAGGTCGACGCTGAGCTTCATCATCTATGAAGATGAGGCCATGACAAGATACGTTGTAGAGGTTATAAACGTCGGAAACGAGCTCCTAGACGGGAGGACGGTCAACACAAACCTCCACTGGGTCTGCGGAAGGCTCAGCCAGATGGGCTACACAGTCTCACGGGCCACGGTTGTAAGAGACAGGTTGAAGGACATAACAGCCGCTCTAGCCGAAGCGATAAAACGCCGGCCGGGATGGGTTTTTGTCTCCGGCGGCCTAGGCCCCACCCACGACGACAAAACGCTTCAGGCTGTCGCAAAAGCCCTAGGCAAACCCCTGATGCTCTACGAAGACGTCGTCGAAGTCTTGAAGCAGCGGTACCTTATGCTGGCTCAGCAGGGTGTAATCAACGACCCGACGCTCACTAAAGAGAGGTTGAAGATGGCCCGGCTTCCTATGGGCTCAAAGCCTCTGAGGAACCCGGCTGGTGCAGCGCCGGGAATTCTTGCAGAGAAGAACAGTGTTAGGGTTGTCTGTCTGCCTGGGGTTCCACGTGAGCTGATGGCGATATTCGACAACGAGGTTGCCCCAATATTACAGAAAGAGGCTCGTGGTAGAGGGTTTATAGTCGAAAGCCTAACGGTGGAGGGAGTTGTCGAATCCAAGCTGGCTCCGCTGCTGGTTGAGACGATGAAGAGGTTTCCTAGAGTTTATCTGAAGAGCAATCCCAAAGGAGTCGAGGGCGGCGTAGTCGTCGTAGTAGATTTCATAGCTGACAAACGGCATCGAGCTCAGCTCGAAGATGCGTTAAAATATTTCAAACAGTCTCTCGAAAAAACGGGCAAGTGGTCTCGTTGAGCGAACATTTCGAGAGGGCTTGGAAGACTATTCTCTCCTCCCCCTCCATGTACAGGAAAGGCTTCAAGGCTGGTGTAGAAGCAGTTCACGGTCTTCGGCTGGGCAGTTTCAGCAAAGTCGTAATACTAGGGGTGGGCGGCTCTGGCATAGTCGGCGACGTCGTAGCGTCCCTGAAGGAACCGGGCTGTGAAGCCGAGGTGTTGCCCATCAAGGACATCAAGGCGCCACACAGATGCGGCCCCGAGACACTAGTCATAGCGGTCAGCTACTCGGGGAACACAGCGGAAACACTCCACGCAGCGGTTGACTCTCTGAATAAGAGGGCAAAGGTTGTCGGCGTCTCGACAGGAGGCCGTTTAACTTCCTTCCTCGAGTCTAGAGGCTTTAGCGTCGTCCGGGTTTCGGAGGGCTACGAGCCTAGGTACGCTGTTCCAGAGATGGTTGGAGCTGTGTACGGATTGCTTTCTTCCGTTAGTGGGTTTCAGCCGGAAGCTTTTGAAAAGGCGG
>JANWZU010000125.1 GCA_025054795.1 Candidatus Caldarchaeum sp. | reverse complement strand
TTCTAGAAGGACACAAAGCGTTAGTGCTTTACTTTTATCCGAAGGACGACACACCTGGATGCACGACCGAGGCCTGCGGGTTCAGGGACTCGATGGCCAAGCTTAAGAGCCAAAGGGTGAACGTCGTAGGCGTCAGCGTCGACGACCAAGAGTCCCATAGAAAATTCATGGCGAAGTACGGGCTAAACTTCACACTTCTCTCTGACGTTGACGGGAAGGTGGCTTCGCTCTACAACTCTTTTAGTGAGGAAAGAGGGCGGGCGGTTCGCAAAACCTTCGTAATCGATGAAAACGGAGTCATCAGAGCAGCGTTCCACAAGGTTTCGGCTGAAGGCCACGCCGAAGAAGTCCTCTCCACCCTCAAGAAGCTGGGGCTTTGAACCTTTCGGCATAGTATTTGCAATAGTTTGTTATCGGGCATATTTCGCAGCGAGGCCTAGGCTTTCTGCATATTTCACGGCCGAACCTTACGAAGAGCATGTTAACGGAACGGATGTCAGAGGGGTTGGTCAGTTTTTTCAGAGCGTTCCTTATCTCCTCGTACCCTGCCTTTTGGCCTGCTATGCCAAGCCTCTTAGCCACTGTCTCTACGTGTGTGTCTACAGCCACCTCAGGCTTTCCGAAGGCTATGGAGAGGACTATGTCCGCCGTCTTTGGGCCTACGCCGGGGAGCCTCATCAACTCATCACGGTCGCTGGGCACTTCTCCTCCTTTCTCGCTGAAAATTATTCGGGATATTTGTTTGATGCGTTTGGCTTTCTGCCTGTAGAAGCCGACGTCTTTGACGAGCTCAACTAGCTCTTTAAGGTTGGCCTCGGCCAGGTCTGGTGGATGCTCAAACCTTTCACGGAGACGTTTGTAGGCCTTGTCCGTCATCTCGTCTCTTGTCCTATGGGACAGCACAGCCCCAATCAGTACCCAGAAAGCCTCGTTGCTTGAAACATGGACAGGCTTCTCTATTAAGCCGTACTTCCGCCTAAGTAGCGCTAGAATCTCCCCGAACTGTTCCGGCTCCAACCTCCTGCTATTCCGACACTTAGGCCGTTGATAAACTGCGTGCTGGTTGAGGCGATAGTTTTTTATTAACGTCGATGGGGTGTTGATGCATGAAAAAGTATACACTACCTAGCCTGCCATACGCATACAACGCTCTCGAGCCTGTTATCTCGGCGGAGATCATGACACTTCACCACACCAAGCATCATCAGGCATACGTCAACGGAGCGAACGCAGCCTTAGAACGACTCGAGAAACAGCGTAAAGGTGAAAACCCTGAGAACGTCAGAGGAATACTGAGAGACTTGAGCTTCAACCTGAGCGGCCACAAACTGCATTCAGTTTTTTGGCCAAACATGGCACCGTCAGGCAAAGGAGGTGGAAAGCCGGGCGGCAGAATAGCCGACCAAATCAGCAGAGACTTCGGCGACTTCGAATCCTTCAAGAAGCAGTTCAGCGATGCGGCGAAGAACGTTGAAGCTGTTGGATGGGCTGTTCTTACATACGACGCCGAGTCAGACGCTTTGATAATCTACCAAGTTGAGAAGCAGAACTTCATGCATCCTCCAGAGCTGCCTATGCTGTTGACGCTGGATGTTTGGGAGCACGCATACTACCTGCAGTACAAGAACGACCGAGCAGCCTACGTTGACAACTGGTGGAACGTCGTGAACTGGGACGACGTGGAAAAGAGGTTTTCCAAAGTAAAGATTTAGACCCTATTTTTTCATTATTTTTATGCAGGCTGCCATCGTAGGCAGAGAAACAGCTGTGCACAGCGCCACTAGGGAGGGTATTCCGCCAGCCTCCAAAGCAACTCCTGAAACTATTGGAAGCAGAATAGATGCGCCGGCTGCCGATGCGTCGGCTACTCCGGAGACAGCCCCTCTCTCGTTCGGGGCCGTAAGGTCTGCGATGTATGCGGCTGAAGCAACCCACACAGCGCTCCAGCCTACACCAACTAAAAACAGAGCTGTTGCTACCACTACCATCAAGTCGGAGACCAACAGCATCATCACTCCAGCAACCTCAGCCAAGAGTCCTGAAAGAATAGTAGACTTTCTACCATACCTGTCTGAGAGTCTTCCAAGTGGTATGGAGAAAGCGTACATGCCGATGACGTGTATCATCACTACCGTAGATATGTCGACGGCTGTGTGCTGGTGCTCGTACATCACGACTGTGTTGAGGGACATTATTGCAACCATCACACCTGTTGAGGCCGCAACCGACAATATGGCTACCAGCAGAGATGGATTTGATATTTTCCTCAACCCACGCTGTTGAAAGGCCTCAGGGTTGTTTAGGAGCTTCGCTATCTTAAGAGGATCGGGCCAAACCATCGAGGCCACGGCCACGCCTGCTAAGCCTATCAGTATTGTGTAGTTCAGCGACTCAACTATGTTGGACAAAACGGATGTGCTGTGGCTTGATGTGCTGTAAATTAGAACCGGAGCCGCAAGAGTACCTGCTATGCTTCCTGTGAGGACTATTCCTGTACCGAGGCCTCTTCTGTGCGATGGTAGTATGTCGGCTACGGCGACCCTTGAGTATTCGGTCATTCCTCTGCCGACTCCGTAAAGCAGCAGAGTTGCGAGGAAAAGCATTATGCTGTTGATTCTGAGTGCGTAGACGGCTATGCCCATTGATACTGCCGCCACAGCCATTCCACCCGCTATTACAGGACGTCTGCCTACTCTGTCCATGACGAGTCCCATTTGAAAGGTGCTTACGAGCCGGCCGCCCCAAACAAAGGCCATCCCCAGCCCAGCTAACGAAGCCGACCCTCCGAGCAGCAGAATGGCTATAGGTGCATATACCACTAGTACCTGAACAATCAGGCTGTTGAGGGCCTGAGTTGCTGCAAGCAGCCCCGTGTTCCTAGCTACCGTGAGACTCAGCCCGGCCTCCTTCATCTCCACCGGAACCTCCGCCGACCTTGGCCCTCCTTCTATAAAATTGCATCGGAGTCCTAACGCCTCCACACAGCCTTCCCTCCTCAACGCAAAGCCCATGGGCCTGCATGGTCGAGCATCTGGGAACCGAGTACTTTGTCCTGCTCCCTTTGAGGCCTGCTATGTGCTCTACTTGATAACGGGCTATTCGTGGGTCGAAGTCTCCTCTCTTAGAATAGGCTTCAACAACCTCGTCTACGCTTATTCCTATTTTCAGCATGAAGGCGGCTAGTGTGAAGTTGGCGAAATGGCTCACCGGCTCTCCTGCAAGGAGACGTGTTCTTATGGCGTTCATGCATGGGGGCCACATCTCGGGCCCGAGCCTAGCGTAGGAGATTTTGCTCGAAGTGTTAAGCGATTCGAGGATTTTCTGCAGCCTTTCAACATGGGGTTTTAGAAAATCTGGAGGCTCAAGCCTACCCATCGCCTCGAGCCTTTCGTAAAACAGTCGCTCCAACCCGTTCTTTATGAAGGTAATCGCCTCGGGTCTTGAAACCCCCACGTATCCTCCGTCGACTGTTCTGTTGACAAGCTTGAAACGAGGTTCGTTCAGGTTCACCGAAACTTTCAGGTAGTCGGAGAAGTGTATCCAGAACTCGTGCGGAGGGTTGTCTGTCCGTATCTTCATTCCTAAAACCTTCGAGAGCACGTACTGTATCACCTGTATCTGACCTTCCCGTATGTTTTTTATCATGGATGCGTAGCGTTCGGCCTCGTAAGTTGCAAACCTTCTCTTAGCCAAGGAGCTGTCCAGCATGGCGACAAGCGCCATGGCTAGAGGGTGAGAAAGTATTTCAACCTCTGAAGATAGGTCGGGCGAAGTGATGGCTCGAGGGCCTTTAGACAGAGCGTCCTCAACCTTAGTGACAGCGGTTTTAACTAGGTCGTCGGCTGCTGCAAAGTCCTCCAGCCGGAGGTTGAGTGAAGCTACGTACTCACGTATCTCTTTCAGAAACGGGAACCTCGACAAGAAAGCCTCGACGACATAACGTTCTTCAGCCAACCCTGCCATTCAAACACACTCCGATGAATAAATCCATGTCTCTACATAACTAACCGGATGATACGCAGGCCGAAGCGCTTTCTAAGCCAACTCGCCTCGACCAGCATGTCAACCTTGTCAAGCCTGTGTACGAGACGGGCCTCAGCCGATTTTCGAGAAAGGTATTCTTGGTGAAGGTTGACCCATCTATCCTTTACCTTTGCCGGCAGTGTTTCAGCCAGCTGTTTTATGATTGCTGTCTCCACGTTTTCCAACAGCTTTTTGGGAATTTTATTCTTTACCTTAGGGGTTAGGTCGCCTACGTAGCTTTCGGGGAGGTCGTGGATGAGAGCCATCTCGACTGCTTTTAGGACGTCAAGCTTCCTTATACGTGCCTCGGTAATAGTTAGGAAAGCCAGTCCGTAGCTGTGGCTTGCAACCGTTTCAGCTCTGCTTACACCCGACTCAACCCAGCCCGTTCGTGGTAGATGCTTGAGGATAGAGATCGCAGAGGTCAGGAAGGATATCCGCTCCGCTTCAGCATCTTCTCCAAGCCGGAACTGTATTGCAGAGCCTTCTTCTCCAGGTCGGCGAACTCTCCTAGCCCTACGTTTTTGCATAGCTCCCTCAGCACCTTCTTCCTTACAACTCTACCGTTCTCGAGACTTATTTTATCTGTTAAAGGGGTGCTGTAAGCCACCTCCACAACTCTCCTGCTCAAGTAAGGGGTTATCAGGTAGGTTCCTGAAGACCTTACGGCTATAAAATCCCGGGGCAGCCCAAACTCATGCAGCTTAGAGAAATCCAATCTCATCATATTACCTGCGAGGCCATAGCCGTGTTCGACCAAAGCTTTCTCATATTTTTTGTAGCCTCCGAAAAGCTCGTCAGCTCCTTGGCCAGAGACAGCAGCCGAGCATCCCTCTTCTACAGCGGCTTTCGAAAGTATTTTCATGGCTGCGGCTATAGCTGAGTCCATGGTTGTCATCGACCCAAGGTAAGGCCTGAGCTGCTCCAACGCCTCTTTAACCATAACCTCATCAACCTCCAAGCTCACGACGTCCAGCCCCAGCGTCTCTGCAGCTTTCATGCTGCGGCCGAAGTCAACGCTCCCCCTGACCCCCAACGTCAGCAGCCTAGGGTTGAGGCTCAAGTCGCATGACAGCTTGGCGATTATCAGACTATCTAAACCTCCCGAGAAGAAAACCGCATGATGTTTTGGACACAGCTCGAGTATGGCCCTCGAGAGGCTTTTCAGTAGATTTTCGGCCCCGCCTTCAACAGATGTCAATCGACTTGTGGGTGAGGCTTGGCCTAAGGACATTTTCATCAAGGTCCCCGGCTGGAGCGGCTGGGGCTTGGTTGACCAAGCATAGGCCTCCACAGGAATATTGGTTACAGCCTTCAACTCACTCAACACAACGTAAACAGGTAAAAGCCCCACATGGTCCCTAAACACCATCACATCGTCTCCAACTATGAGTCCTGAAGAGAACCCGCTGAAATCACTCAACCGTTCCCAAACTCTATCCGAACCAACGAGGTCCTCGGAGAAATTACTTGGGCTAGGGCCTTCAACCTGCAGCACAGCCCTTCCACCCACTACCGCCTCATGGTAGGTTTCAGCCGACAACCCTCTACCATGTACGTGGAGAACGGCCATGGAGCCGTCGGCTAGAGTGAAAACCTGAGAAAGCTCGGGGTCGAAGGTCCTCGGCCTACTTTCCAAGTCTCCGACTGTAAGTAGATAGCGGATCATGCTGGTCAACCCCGTCGATTTTGTTAAAGGCTTTATAACAGGCTTGCGTTTTGATGGTTGAATGGCTGAAGGATGCAGTCATACTCTAGAGTATCTGGGCGACCAGAAAACCGATGTAGGCGTCAACAAATACTTCAGATGCGTGAAATGCGGTGATGTGTTTGTTCAAACAGCGGATGAAGCCAAAACCTACCGTATCCCCGGAGTTAAGGGTTCTCAAACGCCTAGATGAAGCTCGTCAGCCGTCAGGCCGACGGCGTGGAATACCTCCTCA
>JANWZU010000052.1 GCA_025054795.1 Candidatus Caldarchaeum sp. | reverse complement strand
AAACACGAAAACATGCAAAACTGTGCTTTCATCCAAAAAGTTCGCCGTAAACCTCCTCAGCCATCGTCAAAGCCGTCTCTCTGATGTCTTCGCCTACGTCGACCACTCTGAAAGGTTTAAGCATGTTAAGTTCAGGGTTGAACGTGATTTCTACCCTGTTTTGGAAGATGTAATCGGGGTTTTGTTCTGCACTGTGGACCGAACCTACGAAGCCGGCGACCACATGCTTGTCCTTGGCAGGGTTGACGACTGCCAAGTCTTTTCAAACGAGCTTCCATTAGTCTACCTTCAGCGTCAGTATTACACAGCTAGGCCGGTCATGGAGTAAGCCGAAACCTGTCCCTTGGGAAGACAATAACTTCCCTTATGTTGGTGTGTCTGGTTAGTACCATCATCAACCTCTCGAACCCAAGCCCCCAGCCAGCGTGAACAGGCATTCCATACTCGAAGACCTTCAGATGGTCCTCGAACTGCTTCGGATCCAAGCCTTTCTGGATTAGCCTCTCCCGGAGGACGCTGTGCTCGTTTACACGTGTTCCGCCTGAGGCGAGCTCAAGCCACTGGTACATTAGGTCGAAAGACTCTGAGATTGACGGGTTTTCGGCTGAGGGCTGGATGTAGAACGGCTTGATCTCTGTGGGGAAGCCTGTTATGAAGTAGAAGCCGTGGAAATGTTTAGCTAGAGCTCTTAGATGAGGTGTTCCGAAGTCCTCCCCCCACTTCAAGCTTATCCCGTCTTTTTCCAAGATTCCGACGGCCTCGTCGTAGGTTATTCTTTTGAAAGGTGTTTTGGGGACTTTGAGAGTAAGACCCAGCATGCTCAGCTCTTTCTGATGATTGTTGACGAGATGTTGGTAAACGTAGGCAATAGCTTCCTCTAGGGTTTTCATCACGTCATCCATGTCGGCGAAAGCCTGCTCGATGTCTACTGAAGTGAACTCACTTATGTGCCTCCGTGTGTGAGACTGCTCGGCCCTGAAGAAAGGCCCTATCTCGAAGACTTTTTCAAAAACAGTCGTCAACTGCTCCTTGTAAAGCTGCGGGCTTTGAGCGAGGTATGCGACTCGGTCGAAATACTTCACTTCGAAGAGCTCTGCACCTCCCTCCGTTGCTGAACCTATGATTTTAGGGGTCCTGACCTCTATGAAACCTCTCCCATACAGAAAATCCCGTAGAGCCTTAAGCACAGCGCTTCCCAAGATGAATATCGGCTTTACTTTTTGTCTCCGGAGGTCAAGTATTCTGTGCTTGAGCCTTACATCCAAGCTGGCGGAAACTTTCTCAGTTGGGTCGTACTCGAGTCTCGGAGCAGCCTGTGACAGAACCTTAAGCGTTTCGCCGACAATTTCGACTCCAAGCCTTGATTTGGGCTGTTTAGCCACGACCCCATGAACGAAAACCACCGACTCGTTGGACAGGCTGTTCAAGGCTTTGAGAGCGGATTCATCAAGCTCGTCTCTCCGGAAAACAACCTGACATACTCCCGAAACGTCTCGTAAAACTATGAACACCAACTTACCCAAATCCCTAACTTCATGCACCCATCCGAAAACGTTGACATGCTTTCCGTCAAGGCTATCGTTGATTTCGCCTGCAAGAACCCTTTTCGCAAACTCTCGCTTCAGTTTTTCGTCGAACAAGATGTTTCACCTAGCAGACCTGCTGCCGGAGGGTCTCTTTCTCTGGGATTCAAAGCTCATGGACAAACCTTTAAACATTTTAACAACCTGTGCAAGTATGTTCAGGGGTGCTCTCAACTTTCTCTCCTCATCAATTATAACTCTTATCTCAGTAGACTGGTCGGGGAGCCACATTTTGTTTACAGCCAAGACCCGCGCTGGATGAACAAGGTTTTGGATAAATTTGTTCAAATCCCTAGAGTCCTCCACCAGCTCGACCTTAAGCCTGAATCTCTCCGACAAAACTCTTCGAACTTCAGCCTGTTTGTCCTGTTCGAGGGCCGAGAGGCTGCGTTCTCTCAGAACAAGGAAAAGATAATCATCTACTTTGACGCTTTTCACGTAGTTTAAAGAAGCCAGATAGGGCATTCGCCTTTCAAGCTCAAGAATAAAACGCATTATTTCCACGTCTAGGCTTGATATCTCTCCCCGCCTGACCTTTTCCTCACAACTTGAGCAGAGAACACCGGTCTTCAGGTCGAACGTACAAACCGGAAACTCCAACGCATGCACCTAGCGGCCTCCATGAAGCTGTCAGCCCTGTCCAATAACTATTTCTATGGTGCTTACGTTCAACGTTCGGTTCTGCTCGTCGGTTATCTGCTCAGTCCCCAACCTTATGTCTTTGATGGTTAGGTTCGAGATGAACCTGTTTTTGACTATCTGCACCACGTCGACAGCCCTGCTGATAGCTCTGCCTCTCGCCTTCACGATGATGTCGCTGGAGCCTGTCTGGAACCCGGTCAAGCAGGCCAAAACGTAGCTCATCACCGGCTTCTTACCCACCAGAACCGTAGGAGTTATTTGCTTCGACAACCATCATCACCTTCTAACTATCGCTTGATACAATCATTACTGTGCAATAAATAGGTTTCTAAACCAGCTCGAACCAGCCGAAGATAAAATATAAATTGGCTCCACCAGCAGGAACACAGCAGAATGCCAATAAGAGACCCGGCCTTGCTTCAGCTCGCCCAGCGACGACGTCTACTAGTAAAAATATGCAGAGACTGCGGAGCCAGAAACGCCCGAACCGCTGTAAAATGCAGAAAATGCAGAAGCTACAACTTGAGGTGGAAAAGAAGGGAGATAAAGAGGTAAAGGGCCGGTGGTCTAGCCTGGCAGGACGCTGCTCTTACGAAGCAGAGGTCGGCGGTTCAAGTCCGCCCCGGCCCATTTAGAGGTAGCCCATCACGGCCAGCGAAGGGTATTTGCTGATGAACTCGGACACTAGGGGTTTGTAGGTGTAGAACCCTCTGTCGTTTCTGGGTAGGACTTCGACGCCGGCTAGCTTTTTGAAGGCTTCAGCCTCAGTCCCGTAAACTCGGATGTAGTAGACAGACTCCTCGGAGTCGAAGCTTTTGACAAAAACGAAAGGTAGGTGAAGCCCGTCCAATATGTGTGCGGGAAGTATTCTAGCTATCTCGGCTATCTCATGGGGGTTGAAGAAATGTTGGCTTCCTCCGACGGTTTCGACGCTGTAGACGCCTGAGTTGACGATTTCACGGTACTTGACGACTCTTCTGGGGATGGCGTCGTTTAGGCTTCTTAGTATGCTTGACAGAAAGCTGTCAGCTCTGTCCATTCCAACCGTTTAATGGCTGAAAAGGGCTTATAAGTTTAATTTGTAGACGGTATAAGTGGGTGCGGAAAATGAGCGTTGAGCAGTTCATCGACATGTTGTACGGCTACGGATACTGGCTTATAGCGGCTGGGCTTGTCGTAGTGGCCCTCTACTCCGTATTCGCTGGCCTTTCCAAAGAGGAATGAGTTTCAGGGGGGCGGCTGAGGCTCAATTCGTGCAACGGCTCTTCCGAAACTACTACGAGAAGCGGTACACAGACCCCTACAGGCCTCAAAACATCGACAGGCGTGAGTTCGGCTACACACCCTTCGACCGCAAAATCATGGTCAGGCATCTCTCCTTCAGAGCCTTCGAAGAGCTGAGGAAGACTCTGGCTAGGGAAGCACCTCTGCACGTGTACAGGTCAGCGGCTCTCTACCAGTATCCGCAGGCCCCCATGGAGGAAAAGGGATGGATGGGAGCTGAGCTTATCTTCGACATAGACGCAGACCATCTAGAAACAAGCTGCAAAAAAACGCACGACTATTTTCTCTGCAGCAGCTGCCACGCAGTCTACTCCGAGAAAAACACCAGATGCACGGTCTGCAACAACCCTTTGACTGAGGTCAACACGGTCTGCGGCGTATGTCTGGGTAAGGCAAAAAAAGAGATGACGAAGCTCCTTAGCTTTCTCGTCGAAGACCTAGGCTTAGACAAGTCGTCGATGACGCTAAGCTTCTCGGGAAACCGAGGCTACCACCTAGCTGTATCAAGCGAGGAGGTTATGAACCTAGACCGTTCGGCTCGCCAAGAGATAGTTGAGT
>JANWZU010000047.1 GCA_025054795.1 Candidatus Caldarchaeum sp. | reverse complement strand
AAGATGTAGCTGAATACTATGTCAGCTAGCGAAAGTGTGCTGCCGTCGTGGAACTTCCTCTTGAATAGGTCGTCTTCGAAATACACTACGGTCCTCGTTTTCGCAGTCGTTCCAGTAGGAGCGTAAACAATCCGTTGCTCCTCGGCATCCCATCCGTACCAAGCGTCTTCCGGCACTTTAATCTCTGGAACGAAACGTAGCGATACGTAATCCAGCGTTGCAGCTATGGGGGTTCCGTCCAGAGCGTAAACCTCAGCTCTTTTAATCCGCTGCGGAAGATACAGCCCTGTATACGGGTCCGGTATCAAAGCTGGGTCGGACGTCGCCCGGTAAAACATCGCGTCATAAATCCAGTTGCTGCCCGCCACAGGGTTCACAGGTTCGACGAGAAGGTCCGACGAGGCGATCTTGACCGTTCCTCCTATTTTGTCAGCGTACTTCAAAGTGTAGGGCCAGAGCCTTGCCCCGGAGTATCCGGCTGCGAGGTCGTAGGTAAGCTGCACGTCTTTCCTAGCGGGCCATGGGGCTGTTTGGTGGATTAGCCATACTCTTACAGAGTCTTTCATCGAGTAGGTTATCGCCTTCCTCATGAGCTCGTCCCTTTCCTCAACTGTCTTGTATTCCCTGTTCCACAGCCTGGCGGCCACTCTGTCGAATTCGGGGTCAGGCTTGTAGGCTTGCCAAAGGGGGACCGGCTGGCCTCTCGGAGTGAAGAAGAAACCGAAGTTGTCTCCCTCATCCCTTGAGACCGACGTTGTTATCCAGCCTCCAGTGTAAAGATGCCACTGCCCATCCTTCGGGTCTCCCCTGATCCATATGGGAGAAGCCTCTCTGCTTGTTTTGTACTGTCTGTCAACTGTGAAACCGAGCCTCTCCAACTGCGATGACACATAGTCGCCTATTTGCCGCCGCTGGTCCTCAACCCTAATCAGAAAGATCAAGGAGACAGGCTCGCCCTTGTAATACCATTTACCGTCTCTAAGCTGAGCACCGAGCTTAGTCATCTCCTCACCTACTATGGCTCGAGCTCTTTCGAGGTTGTAAGCGTACTGGGTCTCTACCTGCCTTAGAAGGTCTGCGTATCGTCCGTAGTCAGGGAAAGACGGGGAAAGAGCTGTGTATCGTGGGACTCCCAAGCCTCCCATTATTTCGCTGGCGATGTAGTTCCTGTCTACGAGAAGGTGCATCGCCTCCCTTATTCTTGGAACAGAGAACGGGTTCAGCTTACCTGTGGCAGGAAACTCGGGCCCCACAGGGTTGAAAGTCAGCTCATAATGCAGACCGTAGGACATCACATACCTAAGCTCGGGAGATGCACGGACACGCCTGAAAAGCTCCGGGTCTCGCAGTTCTCTGAAATAAACCTGCATCTCGTTCTTCAACAGCATGTCGACGGCTTTAGCCTGGTCTTGTTCAACGAAAATGACGACTTCATCGACCCAAGGCCCATTGGGCGGTGTTTGGGAAAGGGCGGTGGGTGTGATGACGGACAGGAGCAGCGCCGTTGCAAGTATGGATGTCAGGATGAAGACTCTTCCCATCATATTTTCAACAATTCCTAATATGCTTTCCGACATATAAGAATGCACAAAACCTCCGGAAAGGTTTTAAATAAAACCCGGAGTATAACAGCCATACGGAGCCCAGGTGGTATAGCCAGGTTAGCATCGCCGGCTGTCGCCCGGCGGACCCGGGTTCAAATCCCGGCCTGGGCGCTCTACTCCGACGATATCCTGACTTTTATCAAACCTTTCGCAACCGACTGCTCCTGTATCTTGGCGCCGTATTCGTCGAAAATTCCTTTCATAGCTTCTAGGACGCATTGTGTAGACTCGATTCTTCCTCCTACTCCGATGGCTGCGACTTCGTAGCTTCCTCTCGATATGTATTTGACGTCGAGCTTCTTTAGGGGGAAGAACCTTCCGACTATGCCGGCGAGTTGAAGCAGGTCGTCGACTGTCTCGGCGTAGACCTTGAGGTATTTTCCGACGTCTTGGCCCATCTGTCTGAATTTCTTCAGAACTCCTTCACGGTCTCTCGCATACAACTCCGCTATGAGGCTGTCCATGAAGTCCGAGGGGAGAACGACGGCGTCAACGTCCCTAAGCACCCAGTAGGCCTTCATAAGGTTCTTCATGTCGTGGACTTCGAAGTTTTCCTTGAGAAGCTCCACGCATGTTCTGAGCATCTGGTTGGTCAGGGAGTAGAGCGTCATGTGCTTCTCCTCAGCTATGCGGGAGAGGGCCTCGGCTATTTCCGCCTCAACTGCGAGGGAGGCTCTTACCATATTCAAAGCGAGTCGGCGACCTTTAATAAACCTAGCTATTCATCCGTAGAACTACAGCCTTATGCCTCGCAGCGATTTTTCAAAAGTTATTTCCTCAAACCTGAGACCGAGCATCTTCGCAAACCTGTAAGACTCGAGTATCTCCTCCCGGGTCGGGTAGCGAGACATGTCCACGTAGCGTTTGTCGAACCGTGGGTCCGATGGGTTGCAGTAGCAGTCGGGATGGTACTGGTCCATCACGTTGACGGGTGTCAGAGGCATGTTGTCGGCTATCCACTTCAGCACGGGTTTTGTGCAGCATTCGACGTGGCCCGGCATGATCAAATGCCTTATCACGATGTCCTCGTTCCAGCTGTAGATGAGTTTGTGGTTCTCTGCGACGGTCTCGAAATACCATGGCGTCCTCGACAGGGCGACGGCGCATCGGTTGTTTCCGAACTTGAAGTCAGGGAGCCAGATGTCCACCAGCTCATGGAGTATTTTCATGGTTTCAGGGCTCATGTACATGTTGGAGTTCCAGAGGATTGGGGTGTTGAACTCGCCTTCGAAAGATGCGTTGCGCACGTCCAGGGGGTAGGGTATGTAGAGGTCTGCTTTAGCCTCAAGAGCAGCCTCCTCGACGTTTTTGAAAAACCTGAGCAGGCTTATCGCTTCGACGATTGTGTGTAGGTGTATGGTCGGCTCTCCTCCGACTAGGTTGATGTTGTGGCATCCCTCCATGCGCAGCTGCCACATGGTCCAAGCTAGCATGTGGGGCGTGAACACTATTCCGTTGTCTTTGTCGTGAGAGATGTCTGCGTTCTGGCAGAAGACGCATCTCATGTTGCATGAAGTGAAGAATATCGTTCCGGAGCCCTTGGTTCCCCGTATCGGGAGCTCTTCACCCCGGTGGTGGAAGTAGCTCGACACCCTAGAGACTTCTGCCAGTTGGCAGGTGCCGAACTTCTTTGCGGCTGACCTGTCGACTCTACAGTTCCATCGGCAGAAGTTGCAGTGAGTCAGCATCTTCTTGACCAGAGCGACCTTGAGGTCTAGGAAGTTTGGCCTCTCCATGCTTATCTCTTTCAGCTTGAGCCCTCCGTCGCGGATTTCCTTGAAGACTCGGCTGAACTCCTCCGCCTTCTTTTCGTGAATTCCCCAAAGCTCGTCCTCGCTCAACTGTCTGATATCCTGCCCGACCGGTATGTGTCTGCAGACGAGGTACTTAGCTGGCTTGAGGTTGTTGGCCACCGAGTAGTACCACTCCAGCCTACCCTTCAACTCCGGCGAGCTCCATGTCTCCAAGCTGGCGAAGGTCCCCATCCCCGATAACTCTGAGGCTTGCCGGGGTAAAAGGGTTTAGGCTTTTATCAAAGAAGTTTCAGGCATAGTTCTGTGTACAGGATTAGCGTTATAAAAGGCGACGGCATCGGGCCGCACATAGTCGAGAAGACGACGGAGCTACTTCACTGGCTCGGAGAGCTCTACGGGTTCAGGATGGAGTTTGTTGAAACGCCTGCCGGCGACAGGGCCTACGAGGCCTTCGGCGAAGCGCTGCCTCAGGAATCCTACAGAAAAATCCAGTCGAGCGATGCATGCCTGAAGGGCCCTGTAGGGGAGACGGCCAGAGACGTCATCGTCTACCTTCGTCAAAAGCTAGACCTCTACGCCAACATCAGACCGTTCAAGAACATTCCCGGGGTTGCGAGCAAGTGGTCAGGAGTTGACCTCGT
>JANWZU010000168.1 GCA_025054795.1 Candidatus Caldarchaeum sp. | reverse complement strand
CGCAAGCTGCCCATAGAGTTCATAGTCTACGACTCCAAAAGCGACATTCCCACAGTTCTAGCCAACATCGAGAAGCTGATAAACGTAGACAAAGTCGACCTGCTCATCGGCGAGACAGGAAGCCACATAGGCTTGGCTGTTGCGCCGGTTGTCGAGCGGGCCAAAGTCCCCATCGTCGGAGTGCTGGCGACGACAGAGAAGATATTCGTTCCACCCAGCTACAACTACCTGTTCTCAAACTTCCACCTAGCTCGGGACGAGGTCGGCATCTACTTCAGCTACATGAACAGCCTGCCAGCGGGACAGAGGCCTAAAACGATAGCTGTGTGGGAGGAAGCATCAGACCTCGGAGCCGACAACGCAACATGGTTCGAAAACTACGCTAGACAGTATGGGTATGAAATCGTGCTCAGGGAGAAATACACGCCGGGCTCAGACCTCACCGCTCTGATTACGAAGACGAAAGCCCTCAACCCCGACGTAGTCGGAGCCATCCCCGGACCTCCGGACGCCATAAACATGATTAAAATCAGCAAGGAGCTGAGGTTTGCTCCCAAGATCTGGGCGTTCACCAGAGGCACTGCGACTGGAACCTTTGGCTCACAGCTCGGCGCTGACGCTGAGCACGTGACAGCTTCCTTCGTCTGGCATGAGTCTCTTCCGGGTTCTCGTGAGATTGTTCAGAAGTATCGGCAGGAGACGAACAGGCCGCCTACGCTGCTCGGCATCCAATACTCAACTGGACAGATTGCTTTGAAGGCTTTGGAGTGGGCGGGCGTGCTTGACAGGGAGAGGATAAGGTCCGCTTTAGCCAGCCTGCAGTTCGAGACGATGATGGGCACGGTGAGCTTCGGGCCGGGAGGTAAGATGAACAACACCGACAAGCTGATTCTGCTGATGCAGTGGCGTGGCGGACGGCTCGAGGTAATCTGGCCTCCTGACAAAGCGACAGCTCCGCCGAGGTATCCGTTCCCTGCGTGGGAGTCCCGCTGACTAGGGAACGCTGCTCCGCTTAACCCCAACTCTATTTATTAACACGGTCTCAATCAGCCCTTGAGGCATGAACTTAATTATCAGCACGACGATTAGTCCGAAAACCAGCAGGCTTATCTCAGTTATCGTGAACTGCAGGAGGTAGTAAATCCCTAGGTAGATGAAGGCGCCTATCAGCGGCCCTGTTAGAGTGCCTCTGCCGCCGATCAACACCATGAAGAGAGGTATGATCGTCCACTCGATTGAAAAGACATGCTCGGCTGGGACGTAGAGCAGGTTGTATCCGTAGATCCCCCCCGTGAAGCCTGTGAACAACCCGCTCAAAGCCAACGCAATTATCTTGTATTTTAGGGGGTTGATGCCGCTGCCGGTCGCCAGCGTCTCGTTCTCTCTTATCGAGACGAACGCCAGCTTCATTCTCGACCTCAGAATCAGATAGGTGGTCATGCAGGTGGCTATCAGTAGAGCTGTAAGGAAGTAGTAGTTTTCAACACGTCCCAGCCCCGGATAGGGCGCCACCCTCATCCCGTATGCGTGTATGTTGAGGATGGCTACTTTGATGGCTTCGGCTAAGCTGAGTGTTCCTATTGCGAAGTAGTCGCCTCGAAGCCTTAGAAGAGGAGACATCAGCAGAGCTAGGCCAACGGCTGCAACACCCCCTCCTAAAACGCCTAGGTAGGGGTGAAGGCCAGAGGTTGTGGAGAGAGACAGTATGTATGCTCCTACTCCGAAGAAAGCTGCGTGGCCTAGGTTTAGCTGTCCAGCGAATCCTCCGATGATGTTCCATGCAAGCGCAAGCGTTGTGTAGGTTGCGAAGATGAATGCGAGCGTTATGATGAAGTTGTTTTCCTCGGCTAGGGGTGGAATCGCTAGGAGGCCGGCTACAGAGGCGGCAGCCAAAACCAACCCCGCTCTCATACTTCCCTCACCTTCCTCTCGCCGAATAATCCACGTGGCCTGACGAGCAGCAAACCTATCAGCAGAGCGTATGCAACCACGTTCCTAAACCCTGACCCGAGGAAGAACGAGCCGTAGGACTCGCCAACCCCTAGGATGAGTCCGCCGGCAATCACTCCGGGAATGTTGCCGACTCCCGACAGAGCTAGGACGACGAAAGATTTGAGCAGAAACTCGGGGCCGAACGTAGGCTGGAAGCTCATCAACATCGCTATCAGCCCTCCCGAGAGGCCGGCTAGACATGCGCTCAAGACGAACGTAAACGTCTGAAGACGCTGAACAGGTATGCCAAGCGTGGCGGCTGTCTCGCTGTCCTGAGAAACCGCTCTTATCGCCCTTCCGACAAATGTCCTTGTGAGGAAAACGTAGAGGGAGATGAGAACGGTGACGGAGAGGGTGAAGGCTATCAGCCGTATGACTGGAATAAGCACAGGCCCCACGGCGATGCTCTCAGCTGTGAAAGGAGTTACGAGGCTTCTGGGGTCGCCGCTCCAAGCTATCAACATGCTGGCCTGCATTACAAGCAAGAGGCCGAAGCTGGATACTATGGGTGCGTCGAAGCTTTTAGTCAAGCCTTTTATGACTAGGGTGTTGACTGTAAAGCCTAGAAGGGCTGAGACAGGTATCGAGAGTGCGATTGAGAGGAAGGGGTCTAATCCGAGAGACTTGGATATCCAGTAGGTTGCGTAGGCCCCTAATATTATGAACTCGCCGTGGGCTATGTTCAGGATTCGCATGACTCCGAATATCAAAGCCAACCCCATCGTTACAAGAGCGTAAACACCGCCTAGCAGAAGCGCTCCAACAAGAAGCTGGCCGAACAGCACCTCGGGCGTGAAAACCATCATCTCTTCACCTCAGTGCCTTGTTCGAGATGCAGCCAGTCTCTGATAAGGTCTGACAAAGAGGCTGAAAGCTCAGACTTTCTACCTCCTCCCTTGACCTCGCCAAGCTCAAGCACGTAGACGTAATCGGCGACAGAGACGCACTGCTGGATGTTCTGGTCTACTAGGAAAATCGTTATTCCTCTTTTATGGAGATCCTCTATGTGTTTGTAGACCTGCTTGACCATTATGGGCGAGAGGCCTGCTGATGGTTCGTCGAGAAGCAGTAGTTTTGGATTGGTCATCAAGGCTCTGGCTATCTCAAGCATTCTCTGCTGTCCACCGCTTAGAGAGCTGGCTTTGTCGTCCAGCTTGTTCGAGAGGTCTGGAAAAACCTCCAATACGTTCTGCATGGTCTCCTTTATCATCCTTAGGTCTCGTCTGATTTTCCAAGCACCCAAAATCAGGTTTTCCCGCACAGTCATCAAGGGGAATATGCTTCGCCGCTGGAACACGAACGACAGGCCGTGGTTCACCCTCTCCTCAGTTGGCAGATGGTCGATCCTTACACCGTCCAAAAGTATCTCCCCCTTCTTCGGCCTCAGAATGCCGGCAACAGATTTCAGAAGAGTTGATTTTCC
>JANWZU010000158.1 GCA_025054795.1 Candidatus Caldarchaeum sp. | reverse complement strand
GTTTTTGACCACAGCAATATTTGAAGGCTGGTCAGGCGACTACAGCGGGAATTCTCCTACGGCAACTGTTTTAATGAACGGTCCCAAAACAGTTAAAGCAGTTTGGAGAACAGACAGCTCACAACTCTTTATGTTAGGTGCATCGATACCAATCTTAGCAGCCGTCTTCTACGTGATCGCAAGAAGAAGGGCTAAAGCCGGCAGCGATAGGAGTAAAAACAGCCGAAAACTCTAGTGTACTGCAGGCCCCTCCCTCATAAGCTCAAGTATGTCCACATCTCTCAATAGCCGAAGCCTAGCTCTCTCCAAATCGGGCAGAAGGTATGGAACAATTCGCAGCGTAAAGTAGTTTCCAAGCAGGGGTATGCCCAGAAACTCTCCCATAATCAACGAGAAAAATATGTCGTCGTATTTCTTTTTAACGCTGGCGACGTTCTGGTACAGGCCGAGGATTAAGGCTCCGAAGAAGAAATCTTTTAGAGCTTGTTTCCACCCGCCTTTCACCGACCCTAATCTCACTTCACCCGTTTCAGCCAAGCCTCCTCAACCGCTTTCCTCAAACCATCCCAGTCTGTCTCTCCATCACAAACCTTCCTGCCGTCGACGACTATCCCAGGCCTTCTCCAAACACCGTGCAGAATGCTTTTGAAGAACCCTACGGGCGAAAGCAGGTTCACCATCTCAACCTCCACGTTCATCCTAACCCCGTTGAACGACTGTCTGAGAAACTTCACCACCTCAGCTGCTCTCAAATGGTTTTTGATTACGTCGTCGGGGTATTCGGAGGCTTGGGTCGAGAGCTCGCAGAACTCGGAGCCAGCTGCGTACATCTCAGCTGAGAGAAGGTTGTAGTGGGGGCAGTGGCCTAGAGTCATCGGGTAGATGTCGTAAAGCTCGACCTTCACGGGTTTTTGCAAAACCCTCTCATCGTGCATAGGTGATTAAAGGTTTATTAACCTTTCCACCAGATTTAGAGTAGTTGGCGAACAAGGTTTCCATAGTCGGAGTGTTTCCAACGCTGTTTCTGGCTGCACGTAGGTCTGCCAGTCATCCAGCCAGCTTGCTCGGGTCCTCTTTCTTGGATTCGCAGCTCCGGGAATATCCACGGGATTTGCTTGAGGAGTTGGCTAAGGTTGAGGCCCTGGTAAAGGAGCTTATCATGGTGGGTTTCAAGGTTAGGCTTGTGCAGGCTTTCTCGCCATACGGCGTGGCTCTTTCGCTGAGGCATCGCCTAGGCCGTGGCTACTATGCGGTGGTGAACAACCAGCCCGTAAAGATAACCGAAAACATCGGCGAAGTCGTTAAGAAAATCAAGGACCTAACCTCAAAGAAAGCTGAGAGAAGGCTCAAGTTTCGTTTTGACTGACCTCTGGAATGAGCGGTCATGCCTGCTAGGGAGTATGAGCTTGCGACTGGAAACCTTCTGATGGGCAGGTTTACGTGGATTTACATATACGTTCCCGAGGGATGGAGCGTTAAGCTTGGTGATGCGCCTGCAGACGTTAACTACACCTCTGTTGTGAAAGGGGTTGGATGGGTTTTGGACGGCTCCTCAAGCTACTACGTCGTAAACCTAGTCGGCGGAGAAGTTGTCGAGCTAGACCTGCGATGCAGGAAAGGAGTTAGAAACCCCGGCCTTCTAAAGGAAGGCTTCGAAGCATCGACAGTAAACGGCCATAACTGCTTCATAGGCAACCGCACAGTGAAGAGAGGACTCCGCAGAAAGCTGTTGACGCAGTCAACCCTCACAATTCCCTGCCCAGAGACTTCCAGAACGATTGAGGCGAAGTTCACAAGCGGTTCAGCCCCAGCCGTGGAGGAGTTGAAAAAGCTCTTCCCCCGCTACAGATGTCATTAGGGTAAGGTTTTTAGAAACCATTCAAAAAACCTGACGTGGCTAGGCTGGTCAAGGTATGCAAAGCCTCCGACATAGACGAGGGAGGCTCAACCGTGGTTGACGTTGAGGGAGAGCAAATACTTCTGCTGAAGCACGCAGGCAGGTTCTACGCCGTCTCGAACATCTGCACTCATGACTACGCCGAACTCTCCAACGGCCTTCTGATGGAAGGCACAATCACCTGCCCAGTCCATCTGTCGAGGTTTAGGCTTGACACGGGCGAGGTTCTCAACCCTCCTGCGGAAAAGCCCTTGAAGGCGTACAGGGTGGTTCTGGAAGGCGACAGCTTGTACGTCGAGGTCTAGGGCTTGAGCAGCTTCTCAGGCTCCCCTCTCTCGATGAACCAGATGGCCTCCATGGCTGCCATGCATCCGTAGCCGGCGGCCGTCACCGCCTGCCTGTACCTGCGGTCGTGGACGTCTCCTGCTGCGAAAACTCCCGGGACGCTGGTCCTCATGCCGTCGTAAACCTTTACATAACCCTCTTCGTCAAGCTCCAGCTGGCCTTGGAATATCTCGGTGTTAGGCTTGTGGCCAATTGCTACGAAAACCGACTGACAGGCTATTTCTCTGACTTCGTCGGTTTTAACGTTTCTGACCTTCACAGCTTCAACCTTCCTCTCGCCTAAGATGCCTTCAACAACAGAGTTCCACACAAACTCCACCTTAGGGTTCTTCATCGCCCTCTCCGCAAGTACCTTAGAAGCCCTCAAGCTGTCCCTTCTGTGAACGACGTAGACCTTAGACACAAGGTTGCTCAGAAAAAGAGTGTACTCCATCGCCGTGTCGCCGCCTCCCACAACAACCGTCGAATCTGTGCCTCTGAACAGGGGGCCGTCGCAGGTTGCGCAGCTGGAGACTCCTCTTCCCAAAAGCCTCCTCTCATCAGGCAAGCCAAGCCACTTGGGCGAAGCGCCTGTAGCAACAATCACGGCCTTAGCCCTGAATCTCTCCTCGTTCACGTAAACCTCAAGCGGGTAGCTGCGGAAATTAACAGAGGTGGCGTTGTCGTAAATTATTTTAACTCCCTGGTTCTCGGCCTGCTGCCTCATGTTCTCCATCAAGTCAGGGCCCAAGACGCCTCTGCTGAAGCCTGGATAGTTTTCAACCTCACGCGTAAGCATGAGCTGGCCACCGGCCTCTATTCCGGCAACCTGCAGGGTTCGGAGGTTTGCTCTGCAGGCGTATATCGCAGCCGTGTATCCAGCAGGTCCTCCTCCAACTACAATAATGTCATAGTCTGTATCCATACGTTAAGCATGTGCTCCGGCAAGTATTAAAACATAAAAGCATCGTCAGACAGGAGCAGCCATGGCTGTTGACCCCGTCTGCAACATGAAAGTCGACGAAAAGACCGCCAAACACACGTCTGTACATCAAGGGAGGACCTTCTACTTCTGCTCCATAGCATGCAAGGAAGCCTTCGACAGGTCTCCGTCAAAATACGTCAAGTAGGATGGAAAAACATATCAAAAGCCATTAAACCCTCCCTGCCATGGCTCGGCTTGTCAAGGTGGCTCGTCTAGACGAACTGCCTCCCGGAGCGATGAAGACATACGAAGTTGAGGGAAGGCCGGTGCTGCTGGCCAACGTCGAAGGCTCCATACACGCCATGGGTGCCATTTGCACCCACGAAGAATGGGACCTGAGCGAGGGCTCTCTCGAGGGAGACAAGGTTGTGTGCGCAGGACACGGCGCTGTATGGGACTTAACCACCGGCAAGGCTGAGTTCGACGAGGAGCTTCAGCCAAACCCTGTTTACAGAACCGTTGTGAAGGAAGGGGTAATCTTCGTGGAGCTTGAATAGTCATGGAGAAGCATAGGTTTGTCTGCAGCAACTGCGGAGCCGAGTACTGGCTTCAGGCTTGGAAGGCCGTCTGCCCAAAATGCATGCAGGAGTTCACGCTCGAGCTGAGGGAGTTGAAATACTCCAGCGGGGTTGTGAAGTCGAACAAGATATCGGCTGCTTTCATGGCCGGCTACGCTGTCTACGGTCTTCTGACTCCCGGGCAAGGAACGTTGTTCGACCATCTCGGCTTTGTTCCATCGCCGTTGCTGGCGGGTTTGATTCTTCTCGCAGCCCTACTAGTATACTCGGGCTCCGAACCCATCACCTACGCAGCGGCTGTCGTCGGCTTCTCAGCGGCCTCTCTACATCTTCTACAACCGACTTTCACCGGGTTTGCTGGAATTATTCTAGGGCTGGGGTCGGCTCTAACAGCCCTGACATACCTCAGGCATATGCGTCAACACAGAAAACACATCGATAAGGAGGCAGACGCTAGGACTATGCCCGAGTACTCCGGCTGGGCTGGCTCTCCAAAAAACCCTTGAAAACTTCATAGGCTTCGTCGTCGTACAGGACGAAAACAATCCTTTCTAAAGATGTGTTTTCACGGGCCAGGTAGTCGAAAACCGCCCCCACCACAACCTTGGCAGCCGCTTCCAATGGGTATCCAAAGGCACCTGTCGAAATAGCAGGAAAAGCAATCGACTTCAGGCTGTAAAGGTCGGCCAGCTTCAAGCTGTTCAGAACAGCGTCCCTTAGCTTCCTCTCCTCATCGCCCTCGCCCATCCGGGGCCCTACTGCGTGTATTACATACTTGGCGTTTAGAGAACCGGCGCCCGTTATGACTGCGCCGCCGACTGGGCAGAAGCCTATTCGGTCGCATTCCTCCTGAATCACCCTGCCACCTTTCCTCAGTATAGCGCCGGCGACTCCTCCACCCATCTTGAGGAACTTGTTGGCTGCGTTGACAACGGCCTCTGTGTCGCACTCGGTGATGTCGCCCTGGACGCAGGAAACATCGGTTTTACCGACCTTCGGCATCCCGCCGAGTCTAACCAACAGGCCTATCTATATATTTCCAGCGCACATACATCCACAGTCATGCCCTACAGGGTTTTGCTCTTCGTTCAGGGGAGAGGCTGGGTTCCCTTGTCGGAGATAACAGGCCGCTCCGACGTGGTGGAGACTGAGGAAACAGGTTTGAAGCTTGGCTGCACCACCGTTTTGAAGAGCATGGAGAGAACACACAAGCCTCTCGGCTCGTCCTCCGGAGACCTCGTCGGGTTCAAGCTGGAAAACGTGGAGGACAAGCCTCAGCCTGCAGATGAGGCTCTCCTCGACTGGAGAAGACACAGCCACTTTTTTTACAGAAGGGGAAACGCATACATGCTCTACAAGACTTGGAGCTGGCCAGACTGAATGGACCAGCACTTCTTGGTTGACTTGAGAGTTGTTGACAGGATGGTTGAGGCTGCTGAGGTTGGAGGAGAAGACGTTGTCGTCGACGTGGGCGCAGGCAGAGGGGTGATAGCTGAAAGGCTGGCTCAGAAAGCCCGCATGGTCTACGTCGTCGAGTCGGACGCAAGTCTAAGGCCACATCTTGAAGCCCTCAAAGCCCGGCACGGCAACGTACGTATATTCATCGGCAACTTCATCACGCTAAAGCTGCCTTGGTACAACAAAGTAGTAGCGAACCCGCCTTTCAGCATCCTCGAACCTCTAATCCAACGCCATCTCAGAAATCCCGTTAAAATGTCCCTGCTAACCCCTCTTCGGTTCGCCCAGAGACTGACAGAGAATAGGGACTCCTTGCTGAAGCTTAAGACCTCGCTTTCATACGACCTCACAGTTGTAGATGTTTTCGACGGCGACGTTTTTGAACCACCCTACCCGGGCAAGGCGGCTCTGGTTCTCTTTGAACCGGCCGAAAAATCTCCAGCCGACAGGCTGATGCTCGAGTTCCTGTCCCAGAGGCGGAGCAAAGCGAGAAACGCCATAAGAAACATCTTCTGGAAGACAAGAAGCAAGAGAGAAGCCACGAAACTCGTCGAGCTTTCAACGCTTGACGAAAACCTCCTCAACAAACCTGTAAAAAGACTCCTGTACTCCGAGGCCAAAGCCGTGCATGAATTCATAAGGAAAACTTTGGACGAAAAAGCCTCAGACACAAACGTTTAAGAACCGACCAACCGCATCTAAACCGCCCCCAAACATGGCCGAGGTGGGGTAGCCTGGTTAGCCCTCAGGGCTGTGGACCCTGCGGCGCGAGTTCGAATCTCGCCCTCGGCCCTTAAATATCTCTAAACCTACATCACCGTGGTGAAAGCATCAATACTCATAGCCGCGTTGATGGCGTTTGCGACTATTTTGCTTGCTGCCTTCATAGTTTCGAGTCTAGCGGCTTGGCTCTGTTTCGCTGCCGCCGCTATTCTATGCGTGGCTGTTTTGATAGACGGGCTGAGGAAAGGGCCGTTTTACAGGGAGGAGGTCAGGAGAAGCCGGTACCCTGTGCTTTCAACCTTGATTTTCATCGTTCCTATTTTCTCATCATTATTCATATTTGTTGAAGAATCAATACAGACTGTTGAGTGGTACAGGCCTGTGATGCTCTCCAGCTTCACCATACTTTTTTTCATAAACATGCTGTCCCTGCCGCTATCCGTCCTTACTAAACATCGTGAGGAGAGCCTTGAAAAGAAACAGCCTGTCATACTCCCCGTCTCTGTAATCATACCCGCATACAACGAGGAGAAGTGGATAGGCCACTGCATAGAAGCGGTGCTAGAGTCCGACTACCCAAGCAAAGAAATCATAGTGGTTGATGACGGAAGCACGGACAGGACATATGAAATCGCCTTAAGATACAGGGACAAAGGTGTGACGGTTCTCCGGAAGCCGAACGGAGGAAAAGCTTCTGCTTTAAACTACGGAATGTTATTCGCATCGGGAAGCATTATAGTTTCAATCGACGCAGACACGATCATCAACCGTCATGCTTTGACGTATTTGGTCAAGTCTTTCGAAGACCCCAACGTGGTGGGGGTGGCTGGAAACGTCAGAGTAGTGAACAGAGTCAACTGGCTCACCAAAAACCAAGCTCTGGAGTACGTCACTCAGATAAACATAGTCCGACGGGCGACCTCATTCTTCGGAGTTGTTCAGGTCATGCCAGGGCCGCTCGCCGCTTTCAGAAAAAGCTACGCAGATGCTGTCGGTAAGTACGACAAGGCCACGATTACAGAAGACTTTGACATCACGGTCAAACTATTGAAAACGGGCGGTGTTATTCAGTCGCATTCAAAAGCCATCGCCTACACAGAAGCGCCTCTGAACATATCAAGTCTGTATAAGCAGAGGCTGAGGTGGTACAGGGGCAACACTCAAGTATTGCTGAGGCACAGGGACGCTCTGAGAAACCCAAAGTACGGGTTTTTGAACCTGCTGGTCTTTCCGCTTCTCGTCATACAGCAGATAATAGCCCCCACTTTAGGAGTCATCGCCATTCCAGCGGCCGCAATCGTAATCCTCAACGGCGGGCTTGCATATGTGCTGCTGCTATGGGCTGTTTTCATACTGCTGCAGTCTTTTCTCTCCTTGATGGCTTTAGACATAGAGGGCGACGACGTGCGGCAGGTTCTTTACGCACCGTTCGCAGTCTTAGGCTACAAGCAGCTGCTCGACATTATTGCGTTCAAGTCTGTCATAGACGTTCTAGTCCTCCGGAGACGTCCCAAATGGACATCAGCTCAGAAGGTTGGCCTCAAGGCTGCCGTGTCTGACTGACCTCAGCCACAACCCTCTCGGGCAGTCTTCCCTGCCATTTTTCAACAAACTTTCTTTCCAGCTTTCTGTCCCTCAAGTCGTCTGGAAGCATCCGTGGAATGTCGTCAACAATGGGATACCAGCGCCCGCATGATGAGCATTCAAGCAGCCCGCTTCCAACTTCAAACCCGTAGCATCTGACGCACTCAGTTTCAGCCAAATCCTTCACAAAACCCCTGTGAAAACCGCAGTAAAGCTCGCATTTCCTAACTTTGTCAGGGCGGTGTATCTCTCTATGCTCAAAAACAGACAGCTTGAGCGGAAAGCTTCTGCACATCGGGCATGCCAGAATGTCCATCAGACGGTACTTCAACGAAAATGCATGACATGGTATTGGTATATTAGGTTATGTTTAAATTTGCCCAGCCGCTTTCTCAAACATGAATAAAATATTACTGGTTGTAGTTGTTGTATCTGCTTTAGCATCGGTAGGAGCTGTCTTCGCAGTTGGGTCCATGCCTGCCGAGTCAGACGTAAGCCTCAGACTTGGGAAAGACACCGCCGCCATATTCCTAAACCTTAGGAACAACGGCCTCCTTCCAGACTGTGCGGTAGGTGTCGAGGTTGAAGGCGAGTCCGACGGAAAGATAGTTCCCCTCAAGGCAGAGCTTCACAGGTCCTATCTCGAGGGAAACATAGTGAAGATGGCTCATGTGGACAGAGTGTGTGTGGGGCCTTTGAGCGAGGTCAAAATGAGGGGGATCGAGGGCGAAGGCTACCACATAATGATAATGGAGAACGTTGAGGAAATAGAGCTCTTTCACATTTACCTTAAGTTTGAGAGCGGCAAAGTGCTTCATTTCCACGCCGAGCAGCACGAGGGGGCAGGCTCCCAAAAACACGACCATAAACACTAGCATCAAAAAATGACTAAACACGGAAACGACCAGTTCCTGACCAAACTGTTTGCTGAAAATTTTCAGAGGCTGAACGGGCTGGCTGAAACAGCGTGCACACCACAGGAGGCGGCGTCTAAGGCTGTACGCTTGATAGCTTCAAACGGCGGAAAGTCCGTTTACAAGCTTAAGCTCTTCCATGAGATTGACGAAGAGGTTTCTAAAACTCTTTCTGAAGCGGGATTGGAGAGCGCCGCGCCGTCAAAGCTTGAAACATCCGTGGATGTTTTGAAGAGGGTGGATGCAGGGATTTCAACGGCCGTTGCTGCTGTAGCTGAAACTGGAACGCTGGTTGAGGCAGCGTACGACGACGTCGAACGGCTTACTTCAAGCTTTCCGAGAATCCACATCGTTTTTGTAAAGGCATCCACAATCGTAGGGAAGGTTGAGGAGCTCGGCGGTCTTATCCGCAGAACCTTCCAGAACGCTAGGCAAGCGACGGTGACTTTCATCTCCGGGCCCAGCCGGTCAGGAGACATAGAACAAAGAATTGTGGTAGGTCTTCACGGCCCTCATGTCGTCGGAGCTGTGGTTCTGTCATGGCTTTAAACGCTAAAAAAATACATCGTCAACTCGCAGAAAAAGCA
>JANWZU010000154.1 GCA_025054795.1 Candidatus Caldarchaeum sp. | reverse complement strand
ACAGGAGCTGCATCGCTTATCTCTCTGCCGGGGAAGCCTATATCCCCTCTGTCGATCACAATCTTTCCATCACGCATCTTGGCCATTTCGCTAGCGGCTATGCTCAAAGCACCTTTCGACCTACCCTCGCCGATCGGTATTATCACTCCAGCCGACTGAATGTCATGTAGAAGCCGCTCCAGCTCGTCCAAAGCCACGCTGCTTACGTTGTTAAAGATGCGGTTAACATATCCTAGGCTGCACACAGTTTCGGTCAAAATCCACCAAACCAACCAAGTAATCCGAAGATAAAAGCATAACCAACCAATCCGGCAGAAAGCGGAGGGAAACGTTCACATTCAAAGCTTAGATATTTATTAATGAGTTGAAGAGTAGAGACGGAAAAAGCTCCGGTAGTATAGTCCGGTCAAGTATGCGGGCCTCTCGAGCCCGAGACCCGGGTTCAAATCCCGGCCGGAGCACTTTTCCACGAGTGTTTGAAGCGGGTTTATTTGAAAGACAGGTGTTTTAGGCTTTATGTCTGATTCTCCGGGGTTGATGCGAGCCGAGCGGGTTCGACGGCTTAAGGCAGGGGTCGGCGAGTCGCGTGGCGGTTTCGTGGCCTACGTCATGTATGCTTCTCATCGAGTAAATCACAACTACGCACTCGAATACGCCGTTCAAAGAGCAAACGAGCTGAGAAAACCCGTTGCTGTAATCTTTCCCATCATCGAGAAGAAGCCTCATCCAAACCTCAGGAGGTTCCGGTTCATGCTGGAAAACTTGCTGAAAATGAGGCGGGAGCTGAGTCGTCGGAACATAAAGCTTGTCGTCCGTAAAAACTTTGAGTTTACCTCTTTGCTGAAAGAAGCCGGCTTGGTGGTGGTCGACAGGCCCTACCTAACTCATCAGAGAAGGTTCGTCGACGAAGTCGTGGTGAACGCTGGTTCGGAGGTTGTGATGGTTGAGGGCGACGTCGTCGTCCCCGTAGAAGTCGCTTCGCAGAGGCCCGAGCCCTACGCAAGAACCATCAGGCCTAAAATAGTCAAAAACCTCGAAAAATTCCTAGAGCCTCTGCCAGCCCAAGCCCCACAAACATCATCTCTCCAGCTGGACATGCCGAGCTGGGACGAAGAAACTGTCGAGGATTATTTGAAGGGCTTGGATGTTGACCCGACTGTAGAGCCTGTCGGCTACTTCGTCGGCGGCGAGGATGAAGCCATGCGCCGTCTCACGGTCTTCGTGAGCAGCCGGCTGGATGTTTACGCAGAGAAGCGTTCAGACCCGGGGGCTGAGGCGTGCTCGGAGCTTAGCCCCTACCTTAGATGGGGTATGGTCTGCCCGGTTCAGGTGCTGCTGGCTGCGTCGAAGAAGTTTGGTTTCGACAACGTCAACATGCAGTCTCTCGTCAACGAGCTCGTCGTCTGGAGGGAGCTGGCCCGCAACGCAGCAGTCTTCAACCCACTCTACGGTTCCTACGACGGCCTTCCCGAATGGGCGAGGCAGACCCTCGAAAACCACGCATCCGACAGACGTGAGCATGTCTACAGCCTACATGAGCTTGAAAACGCCGAAACCCACGACAAGTACTGGAACGCAGCCCAGCGAGAGCTGCAAAGGACTGGAAAAATACACAACTACATGCGGATGTACTGGTGTAAGAAGCTCATCGAATGGACGGACCATCCTCGAACAGCTTTCGAATACGCTGTTTATCTCAACGACCGATACGGATTAGACGGAGTAGACCCCAACAGCTACCTCGGAATAAGCTGGTGCTTCGGAGCATTCGACAGACCCTTCTTCGAGACGAAAATCTACGGAAAAATAAGGAAGATGACGGAGGAAAGCCTCAAAAGAAAACCCGGCATAAACAAGTACCTCAACCTCCACACTGCAGGAGGCGGTGGACCGGCGGGGATTTGAACCCCGGACCTTCCGCGTGCGAGGCGGACGATCTTCCAGACTGATCTACCGGCCCCGTGGCTGGTTTCTGCTTATTGGCGGTAAAAAGTTTGTCGCTCGGGTTGAAAACTATTAATTTGAAGATGATGTTGATGTAGGTTGTGGCGGGGGTCGCCAAGCCTGGTCAAATTGGCCGCAGCAGAAGCTGCGGAAAACCAGCGGCGCAGGGTTCAGGCCCCTGTCCCGAAGAGGTTTCGTCCAGCCTCAGCTGGGCAGAAGGGGTTCGTGGGTTCAAATCCCACCCCCCGCAGACTTTTTACTGCTGTTGTTTGAGCTCGAAGATTATTCCGTCTTTTCTGGGCAGCCTCAGCAGGCGGGCGAGCAGGCCGTACTTCTTCCTCCATAGTTGTTGGACGGTCTGCTTGTCCTCCTCGGACTCGACGACGTAGGCTTTCATCCTGCGTGAAAGGTCTTTGACTTTTATTTCGACTTCCGGGTTGGCTAGGATGTTTTTCACCCAGTCTCTGTTTCTTAGGGAGGCGACGAACATGCGGCCTTTTTCGTCGACGCCGAACCAGATTGTGACTGTGTGAGGATTGCCTGTTTTGCGGCCTTTGGTTGTTATTTTTAAGGTTCTTTGCTTGACGTACTCGGCTGGGAGGGTCATGGCTTCCTCTTGGCTGAGCTGATGATGCGTGGATAAATGTTTTAAGGCTTACATCATTCCCTTGGTTGTTGGTGGGCCTTTGATTCGTGGTTCAACTTCCACTGCTTGCTTGAGTGCGAGGGCGAGGGCCTTGAACCCTGCCTCAACCTTGTGATGGTCATCAAACCCCTCGACCACCTTAACATGAACCGCTGCGTTCAGAGAAGTTGTGAAGCTTTCGAGGAAATGCGTAAGCTCCGAGACAGGAATGTCTTCGACTACTTCAAGCTTTGCGGCGAAGTTTATGACCGGCTTCGGCCTTCTGACAAGGTCGACGGCTGCGTAGGCCAGAGCCTCGTCCATCGGCACCAAGGCGTAGCCGAAGCGTCTGATTCCCATGCGGGTGTCGAGGGCTTTGTCGAACGCCATGCCCAGCACGATTCCGCTGTCCTCGATTATGTGGTGCCGCAGGTCGCCCTCGGCCTTTAGGTCTATGTCGACGAGGCTGTGTTTGGACAGGGTTGCGACCATGTGGTCGAGGAACCTGTAGCCTGTCGAGCAGCTGCACTGGCCCATGCCGTCTAGGTTCACTTCAGCCGATACCTTTGTCTCCTTAGTTTCCCTCGAAGCTCTGCCAACCCTCAAACTTTGCCGCCGCTTTTCTGAAGTATCTCTTCGAGGGGCAGTAGCAGGTTAGGCTCGTGGACGACGAGGCCTTGGGCCAGCTTCCTCAGGGTTGGGAGGATTTTCATGAACTCGCTCTTCGAGACGACTGTGTTGATTGCGTACCAGCCTTTGTCGGAAAGCTGGCTTACCGTGGGGCTTTTGAGTGCGGGAAGCGATTTGAGAAGTGTTTCGAGGTTGTCTTGGTGGACGTTTGCGAAGATGTGAAGCTTTTTACCGCTCTCCACCACGCCCTTCAGCAGCGTCATGATGTCGAGAATCTTCTCACGTTTAAGAGGGTCTGCGTAAGACTGTTTGTTAGCTATCAGCATGGCTGTAGACTCGGCCACCACCTCGAGAACCTTCAGGTTGTTCTGCTCTAGGGTTATGCCTGTGGCTGATGCGTCCACAATCAGGTCAGCCTCCTCCGGCGGCTTCGCCTCGGTTGCGCCGAAGCTGAGGTAAATCTTCACCAGCTCGTTCTCTCCCTTACGCCACCATGGAGTGACAATCATCGGCTGTTTTCCTCCGAAGTGTTTCCGGTAGGATGGGGTTGAAGAGACGTATTCGGCTGTTGTGTTGAGGTACTCGGTTGAAATCTTCAAAGGCCTCTGGCGTTGTGCGTGTTCTTCGACGTATTCGTCGAGGGATGTAAGCTTCGAGGATTTTGGAGCTGCGACGACAAGCCTCACGTATCCGTACTCCAAGTCCAGCAGGATGTTTACGTCTGCTTTGGTTTCGTTTATCCAGTCTATTCCCGTGATGCCTATGTCGTACGCTCCTCCGCTGACGAGCAGAGGGATCTCCTGCGGTCTCAGTATCTTCACCTCTATGTCTCTGTCGTCGACGACCGGCCTGTAGGTCCTCTCAACTCCCCTGAGCCTGAGCATGGCCTTGGCCAGAATCTCCTGAGTCCCAGCCTCCAGCGAGCCTTTCGGCAGCGCAAACTTCACTAACGCCAATTCATCCAAAACCGCATTCAGGCTTATTTAAACGCAACACCCGACCGGGAAACGGTAATTAACTCGACGACGGAAAGATGACGAAGGGTTGAAGGCATCCGTACTGCACTACGGCGTCGGCAACGTCTTCAGCGTCGAGAAAGCCTTCAGAACTCTCGGGTTCGAGGTCGAGGTGGGCAGGAAGGTTAGCCGTGGAGCCGACTGCCTTGTCCTGCCCGGAGTTGGGAGCTTTCAAGCCGCAGCCGAGGACATAGCTACCTATCGGGACGAGCTCGTCGACGTCATCAAGTCGGGCCTGCCTGTGCTGGGGATATGTCTGGGTATGCAGGTTTTGTTCGAGGAGAGCGAGGAGGGCCCCGGCAGAGGTCTTGCAGTTTTCAAGGGCCGCGTCGTCTCCCTGCCCGACACGGTGAAGAAGCCTCACATGGGGTGGAACAAGGTAAGAGGCGTGGCGGAAAGCAGGCTTCTTGAAGGAGTTGGGGAGGGGTGGGTTTACTTCAACCACACCTACTACCCCGACCCGGCTGACGTCCGGCTTGTTCTGGCTAGGACCTCCTACGGAGTTGACTTCCCCTCGGTTGTCGGGTCTGGAAACGTCTTCGGAACGCAGTTCCATCCTGAAAAGTCTTCGGCCACGGGGTTGAAGATTCTGAGAAACTTCAGAGAGCTGGTCAGGGTTTGAGCGGGTTGTGGAAGCATGATTTGTTTCCTGTGTGGCATGCAGGCCCCTTCGGGTTGACTATGTAGAGGACGGCGTCGCCGTCGCAGTCAGCCCTAACCTCGACCACGTTCTGGAAGTTGCCCGACTCCTCGCCCTTCAGCCACAGCTTCTTCCTCGACCGGCTCCAGAAATGCGCCAAACCCGTCTCCATCGTCAAACGCAGCGCCTCCAAGTCGGCGTAAGCCAGCATCAAAACCTCCTTCGTCTCAGCGTCCTGAACAACAACCGGGACAAGCCCCTTCTCCCCCTCCAACCTCAGATCCGTGAGCTTCAAAGCCTCACGACAACCCTCCTCTCAGCTAGATATTTTTTGACGTCTTTTATGCTGTAGTTTCCGTAGTGGAAGATTCCTGCTGCGAGAGCTGCGTCCGCCTTGCCCTCCGTCAAAACCTTGTACACATGCTCGGGTTCTCCGGCTCCTCCGCTGGCTATGACGGGAACGTCGACAGCCTCCGCAACCAGCTTGGTCAGGTTGATGTCGTATCCCTGACGTGTTCCATCCATGTCTATAGAAGTAAGCAGTATCTCGCCAGCCCCCAGCTCAGCTCCTCTGACAACCCACTCCAAAGCATCCAGCCCCGTCGCCTGCCTGCCTCCGTAGACGTAGACCTCGTAGC
>JANWZU010000071.1 GCA_025054795.1 Candidatus Caldarchaeum sp. | reverse complement strand
CATCCTCGACGAAGTCAAGAGGCTCGAGGCCCAAGGCTACCATTTCGAGCCGGCTGACGCCACACTCTCGCTTCTCATCCTCAAGGGGGTTGGGGTCAACGTCGAACGGCTTAGTGTTAGGACTTGGTGGGTTGAGGTCCTCGAGGCTGGCCAGCTCACCTCAAGAGCTGTTGTGTCGATGGACATAGACGGCGAAGCGGTGGCTACCACGGCTGAGGGCGTAGGCCCTGTCCACGCCCTCGACGCAGCCATCAGGACGGCTGTTCTCAAGAAATACCCAACCCTCGAAACAACCCAGCTAACCAACTACAAAGTCTCGGTCATCGACGCCAGAGACGCCACAGCCGCCTCGGTCCGTGTGTTCATCGAGTTCGCCGACAACGGCAACAGATGGTCGACGACAGGGGTTTCGAGAAACATAGTGGAGGCCAGCTTGAAGGCGATTATAGACGGCTACTCCTACAAGCTGCTCGTGATTGACGAGGGCCGGCTTACTTCACGTTGACGAGGAGGTAGCGGTTCATTATGCTCCAGTACTCGACGGATACTCCGGGCTCAACCTTCGCCCTCAAAGCCTCATCCTTAGGCATCGGTACCTCAACTATCTCCAGACTCTGGTTGTCCATCACGGAAACCGAGTCTGAGCCCACGGCAACAACCTGACCGCTCCGTTTATCTACTATCGGGACCTCGACACGGTTGTCAGCAGGCCCCACCATGCTCCTCTTCACCTCGTCGAAGATGCCGATGGCCACCAGCCTAACTTTGGCGGAGCCATGCTTGCCCGGCTTGCTCTTCTCAATCTCAACAATCCTGCACGGCTCACCGTCGATGACGATGTTATGCCCCTCCTTCAGAGAACCCAAGTCAACAGGCTTGCTCAAACCACCTGAAACCCCGAAAGCCTGCTTTTAAACTGATTTCAGACAAGAAGATACTGTTTAAAAAGAGGAACTCTTCAAGCCGTCTGTGCAGAAGCTGGCTGTCAAGGGCGGAGAGCCCGTTAGGAGGAGGCCGTTTCCCAAGTGGCCGTTTTTCGACGACGAAGAGGTTAAGGAGGTTCTGGAGGCTCTGCGTGAAGGGCCTTGGTCGGCGGGCTCGCCGAAGATAAAGCTGTTCGAGGAGGAGTTCGCCTCCTACCATCATGCAAAGTACGGAGTTGCGTGCACAAGCGGCTCCACAGCGCTTTTCGTAGCGTTGAAAGCTCTCGGAGTAGGCGTTGGCGACGAGGTGATTGTGCCGGCCTACACTTTCCTAGCCACGGCGACGGCTGTGATTGATACGGGGGCCAAGCCTGTGATAGTGGACGTCGAGCCTTCAACCCTCAACATCTCTCCCGCAGCAGCTGAAGCAGCCATCACCGAGAAGACGAAGTGCATAGTTCCCGTCCATCTGGCCGGCTGCCCGGCTGACATGGACAGGGTTTTGGAGCTGGCTGAAGAGCGTGGGCTGCGTGTCTTGGAGGACGCTGCGCAGGCTCATGGAGCTGAGTGGAGAGGCCGTAGGGTTGGCTCGCTGGGCGACTTGGCTGCTTTCAGCTTCTACCAGAGCAAGAACATGACCGCAGGCGAAGGAGGCATCATAACGTCGAACGACGAAGAGCTGGCGTATCTCGCACGTTCGCTTGTCAACGTCGGCAGAGACGTTAGGAAAGGCTGGTACGAGCATGTAAGGTATGGATGGAACTTCAGGATGACGGCTCTGCAGGCCGCTGTGCTGAGGGCTCAGCTGAGGAGGCTTTCCGAGCTGAACAGGAGGAGGATGATGTCGGCTGCCTACCTAGACAGGAGGCTGTCTGAGATAGACGGCGTCAAACCGCTGGAGAGGCCTGAAAAAGCAACGGCCCACAGCTACCACCTCTACATAGTCCGTGTCGACGTAGGCAGGTTCGGTTTCAGCTCGAAGGAAGAGTTTGTCAAGGCGTTGAACGCCGAGGGAATACCCTGCAACGCCGGATACAAACCCCTCCAGTCCTATCAATTCATCGCCGAGAGATCACGCCTGCCTGCTTCAACGCATGTGGCTGAGAGAGCAAGCCGAGATGAAGCAGTTTGGATACCTCAGTATGTTCTGCTGGCTGAGAAAGAAGACCTCGAAGACGTAGTCAAGGCTTTTGAGAAGCTCAGGTCGAACAACTCAGGCTAAATCTCCCACTTCCAAGCAACCCTTCTCTCCGCCCTAGCCACGCTCCGAGATATCACGGCAGGGTCAACCTGCCTGTTTTCGTGAACGACCTCGGAAACATCAATAGACTTGACCGTGGCTCCACGCTCCTCCAGCTCACGTTTTATGACTGGCAGAAGGCTGGCAACCTCCTCAACCGTCTTAGGTATCTTAACTCTGTTTTTTTCAACCGCCGTGAACAGGCCGTAGCACTTGAGCCCACCGTTCTCGGATGAGGTTTGAACAACCTCGCCTGCTCCATGGTTTTTCAGCACTCTTTCAACCTCCGGAAACCCAACATCCTCCACAACCAAGTCAACACGCGGCGCCTTCTCCAAAACTGTGAAGAAGCCTAAGTATATCTGCAAAGCACCCTCAAAGTCCGGGTTCATCCTGCTCATCCCCACGATCGTGTACTCCTGCCCCTCACGTATCAGAAACCTCTGCGAAAGCTCCGGCGGAATCGTGGCGATTAAGCTGTTCCCGCTCCGCCTTATCACACCCCTGAAGCTGACCATGTCCTCAACCCACGACAAAACAGACCCAGCCACCACAAGATGCACCGACTACTTTAATACTTTTTACAGCGTGTTCGGCAACAACCGAATAGTCTTCAAGCATCTAAGTTAATATACCGTCTATGGCGTTTCACCATGGATTCTGCGGGGCTGTGGAGCTTGATAGACATGGACGAGTTCACGGGCCAGCCTCCGAAGATGTCGGACGAGGAGCTTCTCTGGCTGGTTAGGCACAGGGTCAGGAAGGCGATAATCTTGGCCGTGGGGGAGGAGGGTCGGATAGGCGCCACAGCCCTGAAGCAGAAGCTCGGCATAAGCACAGGCTCGCTCTACTACAACTTGAGGCAGATGAGCCAGCTGATAACTCAAGACGAGCGGAAGACCTACCGCTTGACTGAAGACGGCCTACGCATATACAAGGCCTTGACCGCACAGTCTGACGCCGGCCAGAGTATCCCTAAGCCGTCGAGAAGCTCGGAGGTTCTTTCGTCGCTGTTTTTCCCCATCTGGCTTTTCTCTCCGATTTATGAGAGCGTGGTGGTTGCCTCGGTTCTCGGCCCCCTGTCGCTGTTCGTCCTCGTGTTTGTTCTTCTGGCTGGGAGGCATGAAGTTTTCCTCCTCAACGTATACCACGCCTCCCCGCTCAACCACCTGTTGTTCGCAGCCCGGCTCGCAGCCACCTACCTGACCGGCTTCGTAGTTCTCTTGTCGCTAAGCTACCTGTTCTCAGGAAAGTTTAGGTCAGCCTCCTCAGCCTTCAACCTTCTCAAGAACTCACGTCCACGTGAAGTTCTGGCGGAGTCTGGGAGGCTTCTGTCAGCGTTCTCCGTCGCTCTTCTACCAATCGGGCTTGTCCCCGGGCTTGCCGTCGTCGACAGAGTCGCCCAAACATCCATCCTCAGCAATATCCTCATACGGGATACTTTGGTTGTTCTGTCTCAGACGGTTTCGATTTTTCTGATAAGCGCCGCAGTTGCTTACGCTAAAAAAATGAGGTGGCAGTCATCCTTGGGTGTTGGCTTGGCGTTCTTCTACCTGTCGCATCTCATCAACTACCTTATGCCGCCCCAAGGATGAAGAAAGCCACAACGATGCCGTATATCCCCAAAGCCTCAGCGAAAGCCGAGATGATGATCGCTGTAGTCCTTATTTCAGGTCTCTCTGCGGCGGCGGCCAAGCCTGCGGAGCCGGCCCTAGCTATTCCGAAGCCGGAGGACGCCACTGCTGCGGCGAATGCGATTGCTGCGGCGAAGGTTTTCGAGCCGAGGTCGGTTAACGGTGCTTCTGCTTGAACCGCTGAGGCGGGGCTTACGGCTACGATGAGGCCTAGCAGCGTCAGCGAAGATATGGAGAGCAGGTGCTTCATCATCTTTTCTTCGTTTTGCGGTATTGTGTCCATTATTTAAGCCTGCGCAGAGGAAGTGATGGTCAGCGGAGGTGTTTCGCTATCAGGTTTTTGATGTACTCGGGTTTGAGGGGTGTTTGGTCGACTACTACGCCGAAGCGGTTTAGGGCGTCTTGCACTGCGTTTGCTAGGGCGGCTGGCGCCGCTATGGCTCCGCCTTCTCCCATGCCTTTAAAACCTCCGGGCTGGGGCGACGGGGTCTCCATGTGCTCTATGTTGACGTTGAACATCTCGACGGCTGAGGGGATGAGGTAGTCCATGAAAGTGCTTGTTAGCAGCTGGCCGTTGTCGTCGTATACAAGCTCCTCGTAGACCGCTCCACCCACGCCGTGAGCAAGAGCACCGTGAATCTGGCCGTAGAGGGTGAGGGGGTTGAGCACTCTGCCGCTGTCGTCGAAGATGTGGTATTCGAGGACTTTGAAGTTTCCGGTATCGGGGTCTACTTCGACGACTGGTATGTGGACGGCGTAGCTGCATGTTGTGAAGGCTTTGGGCTCGTAGTGGGCTGTTGTCTCGAGGCCGGGCTCCATGTCTGGAGGCAGACGTGTGGGCTGTCTCCACGCTATTTTGGCGATTTCGGCGAACGAAAGCGATTTCTCGGGAGCGTCTTTGACGTAGAGCTTGCTGTCTTCGGCTTCGACGTCTTCGGGGTTTGCTTCAAGTAGGTGGGCCGCTATCCTCTTCATCTTGTCGAGGATTGCGGTGGATGCTTTTATGATGGCTCCGCCCACAGCCACCGTGCTTCTGCTGGCCCATGCTCCGAAGCCGTAGGGGCATGTCTTGCTGTCGCCCTCCGAGACTACAACGTCCTCCATCCTTGCGCCGAGGTATTCGGCGGCCAGCTGAGCGTAAACCGTGTAGTGGCCCTGCCCTTGGCTGGCTGTCCCCGTCAGGACGACTACCTTACCCTCGGGCTCCACCCTGACCGTCGCCGAATCGTATCCGCCTACCTCCCATCCAAGGCCTTTGTCAAGCCTCTCGCTGCTCGGAGTCGTGTACTCGACGTACATCGCCAGACCCACGCCGATGAGCCTCCCCTGCTTCAACGCCTCCCTCTGTTTAGCCCGCCAGCCATGGTAGTCAGCCATCTTCAAAGCCTCCTCCAAGGCCTTCGGATAGTCGCCGCTGTCGTAGACTATGCCGTGTATGTTTTTGAAAGGCATGGCCTCCGCTGGCACGATGTTTCGGCGGCGTATGTCTGCGGGGTCTATGCCCAGCTGCGCTGCGGCGTCGTTCATAAGCCTCTCCATCACGAACGCTGCCACCGGCCTTCCGAATCCTCTGTGAGGTGAGTAGGGTGCTTTGTTCGTGGCCATGCAGAATACTTCGTACTGGTAGGCGTCGAAGACGTAGGGGCCGGGGATGGCTGCCATAGTCACCATTACGGGCTGTGTCTCTGTCCAGAAGGCTCCGTAAACCCCTATGTCGGCTATCACCTTGTCACGGATGCCAAGCAGCTTGCCGTCTCTTCTGAAGGCTGCTTCGACGTAGTGAACCTGCTGCCTCTCATGCCCGCACACGAGCATGTGCTCGCTCCGTGTCTCAACCCATTTAACGGGCCTGCCCAGCTTCATCGACAGCTGTATCGTGGCAAGCTCTTCGGGCCAGACGCTTGATTTGGGGCCGAACCCTCCTCCGACATCCGGCGCTATCACACGTATCAGGTGTTCTGGGTAGTTGAGGGCTTGGGAGAGGTATGTCTGGAGGACGTGGGGGAACTGTGTCGAGTCCCAGACTGTCAGCTCTCCTCTTGCTCTGTCGAAGTCAGCCACCACTCCACGGCCTTCGATGGGTGTTGGTGCGTACCTCTGGTTCACGTATCTTCTTCTTATCACAAGGTCCGCCGAGGCGAAAGCCTGTTCAACGTCTCCTGCTTTGAAGCTGTAGTTCATGATGATGTTGTCGCCCCACTCTTCGTACAGCAGAGGCGAGCCGGGCTGGAGAGCTTTCTCAGCGTCGACCACGGCTGGCAAAGGCTCGATGTCAACCTCCACCAAGGAGATGATGTCGTCTACGCTGTACCTGTTCCTCGAGACAACAGCCACAACAGGTTCACCCACAAACCTCACCTTCCCCTTGGCCAGCGAAAACCTCGGAACATCCCTCAACCCCCTGTACTTCATCCAGCTGGGAAGAGGCGCCGCCTCCTCAGGCATCAAAACACCGACGAAGTCGGGATGTTTGGCGGCTTCGGAGATGTTTATCGAGGTTATTCTTCCGTGGGCGTAGCTTGACCTTACGAAGCCTGCGTAAACCATGCCCGGCAGCTTGATGTCGTCGACGTATCTACCTCTGCCCGTCAACAGTATAGGGTCTTCCCTGCGTTTAATCGGCTTTCCAACGTACTTGCCTTTCATAGGCCTCCGTACCTCACCGTGAACTCACGTCTAGCCTGCTTTCTGTCCCTGTTGCAGAGGTCCATCGACATCAAGCTGTAGACTTTTGTGCATGCGACGAGGTTGGGGATGTAAAGCGTGCCACGCATCTCTTTCCCAGGCCCTCCTGAAGGGCCGTAGTTGACGGCTACTACGCCGTTGCGGGTTAGGACGTTTGCGTCAGACGACCATGAGAAGACAACACGCTCAGCCTTCGAGCCGAAAACCTTCTGATGGGCGTTGTCGATGGCCTCCACAACCGCCGTGTTTTCCTCGACATGGGCCCATGCGTCGCTGACGTAGATGTCGAGGCTGGGTCTGAAGCCGTATCTCTGCTGCACGGTGTTCAGCATCTCTTCGAGCGCTTCCTTGACGTCGACCGGCGAGTACGGCGGAGGGTAGCGCAGGTCTACGTAGAGGTTGCAGAACCAAGGCGTGCGTGAGCATCTCCAAGGCCATCCCCCCTCAATCGAGCCGATGTTCACAGTCGGCTTCACTCCTTTGAAGCTGAACCTCTCCTGATACTTCGGAATCCACTCCTCCAGCACGTTGAGGACACGGTTCATCTGGAGGATGAGGTTGGTCAACCCCGCTGAATGAGCTGTGTGAACCATCTGACCCTTGAGGTATATTTTGGCCCAGACGGAGCCGAAGTGGGTAAGCATAAGCCTGAGGCCCGTAGGCTCTCCTAAGACAGCGAAGTCTGCGACGCCGCCGTGCGCCACGAGGTAGGCTGTCCCCGTTCCGTAGCCCCTGTACTGAGCACCTTTGTACTGGTCGACCTGCGTCTTCTCAATCTCGCCCACAACTCCCGCAATCATGATGTCGCCCCGCAGCTCAACCCCAGCGTTCTGCAACGCCTCGACAGCCGAGACGTAAGCCGCCAAGGCTCCCTTCATGTTGAACACGCCCATGCCGTAAAGCCACTCGCCTTCACGGTAGGCCCACGGAGGCTCAAGCCTGTATACGGGGGATATTGCTTTGAGTATTTCAGCCGGCTCGCGTGGGGAGAATGATGTGTCGAGGTGGCCGTTGAACATCAGCGAAGGCCCTCCGCCCTTCCCCGGCAGCACGCCGACGGCGTTGTACCTGCCCTGCTCAACCTCCTGAAGCTTGACACGCATCCCCACCTCCTCCATCATCCTCGCATAGAGCTCAGCGCACTCGCCTTCGAAACCCGTCGGGCTCTCGACGTTCGCCAAGTCCAGCGTTCTCTTGATAGTCTTCTCAGCGTCTATCTTGGCCAGAACGTCCTGAACCGTGGCTGTCATTCAGGCACCCGGCATGCTGAAACCGCCATCACACACGACCACGTTGCCAGTCATGTGTATCGAGTCGTCGGAAGCCAGAAACAGAACAACCGGAACGACGTCCTCAGGCCTTCCAATCCTCCGAAGCGGAGTGTGCTCCACTACCCACTTCCGTCTCTCAGGCGTCCAGTCTGGCCTCGAGAGAAGCGACTCGGTCTCCATGTATCCGGGGGCCGCTGCGTTCACTCTAACCCACGGTGCGAAGGCATGGGCGTATGACTTGGTCAACCCTAGGACTCCGTATTTCGACGCAGCGTACTGCGGAGCCCTTGGGCTTCCTGTGCTTATGACGTTGGAGCAGATGTTGACGATTGCCCCCTTCTTCCTCTCAAGCATCCTAGAGCCAACCTCATGCGTCATGAACAACGTTCCCTTGATGTCGACAGCAAGCACCCTGTCAATCCTCTCCTCGGTAATCTCACGCCAAGACATCTGGCCCGGCGCCGTATCTCCTACGTTGTTAACCAGCACATCTATCGGCCCGAACTCACGCCAAACCTTGTCGACAGCCTGCTTAACCTCATCCCACCTCGTGATGTCAGCCTTAACCGTGTAGGCCTTAACGCCAAGCCCTTCAATCTCCTTAGCTGTCTTCAAAGCCGAATCAGCCGAAGTGTTGTAGTGCACAACGACGTTGCCGCCTTCACGGGCTAAAGCCAGAGCAATCAACTGACCGAAGCCACGTCCAGCACCCGTCACCAAGCAGTTAAGCCCCTCAAACCTACGGCCCTGCTTTACAACACGTCTCTCAGGCAGAACTTCGCCCTCAACTTTAGGCTCTGTAGGAAGACGACCCCAGCTCATAGCGGTATTCAAACACACTGCCAAAACTTAAACACTAGCACTTCTGTCTCGTCTGAGTCTCTCTAACATCTTTTATGCCCAACAACGAGTAGCCCGGGCCGGATTCGAACCGGCGTCCTCGGGGTTCTCCTCACCGTAGGCGACCCAGAGCCCGAGATCCATGACCCTGTTCTGACCAGTTTGGCCGCTAGACGACCGGGCTGCGTATATGACGGGGTTTAGGCTGTTTATAGGTTTTAGGTTTTCTTGAAGATCGGAAGGACCCCTAGGTAGAAAACGTCCTTGTGATGCTCGCCTTCAACCAAGACCGTCGCCTTCTTAGCTACAACTCCTCCCGCCAGCTGCACAATCTTCTCCATAGCCTCCATCGTGTTCTTGGTGCTGACTATGTCGTCAACTATCCCAACCCTCTTCCCCCTGATGTAGGGAACGTACCTGCCGTCGATGACGAGCTCAAGCTCCTTCGACGAGGTTATCGGCCTGTACTTGACGGCTATCGGGTCCTTCATGAAAGCCTTCCTCTCCTTCCTGCAGACGATGTACCTCGGATGCTTGAGCAGAATCGCAATCTCATGCACCAGCGGAATACCTTTGCTCTCAGAAGTCACCAGCACTTCGCAGTCAGTCAGCTGCTCGGCGAGTATCTTGGCACAGTGCTCTATGAACTCCCTGTCGCCGAGGCTGTCGAAGTAGGCTATCCACGTGTCAGGCGAGACTTGTATGAGCGGAAGCTGTCTACGGAAGTTTCTAATCACAAGCTCGTAGTAAGGCCGGCCATCATACTCCAGAACAGAGGCCTCCAAGCCAGCCACACCAACAGGGTTGACAGAAGCTTCGGCTGTATTTTAAATTAGACGTTTAGACTCGACACGGCATCCTCAGACCGCCGCATCATCCCAACCCCTTCAGCCAAGCTGACAAGGCCCGTATCATCCATGAAATACCTCGGTTAGACATTCCTAGATAACCCGATAGTGGGCAGCGCTGCAGGCTGAACAACGGATAAAACAGACCACGGCCCCTCGACGGCTTTCTGATGACGGAAGTCCAGCACCTCCTCAGCAACGAGATTACAGACTCTTGGAAGCTTGCGGGAAGAAACTGGGGAACATCCCTCCACCGCATCATGTCTAGGACAGGCTCCTTCCCACCCTCCCTAGCTCGATGGGCTGTGGAGAAATTCTCCGACAGAGGCGACATCGTTCTAGACCCTTTCTCAGGAAAGGGAACCGCTCCGCTTGAAGCATGCATGGCGAGGCGGATTGGTGTTGGGAACGACTTGGCGCCGGAAGCCTACGTGGCCACACGTGCGAAGGTGAACGCTGTGCCGCTCAGAGAGGTCAGACGATGGGTTGAGGAGGCCGCTAGGCTGATGAGGCCCGACACTGTCTCGGTTTACGACGTAGAGGAGGAGGTGCGTGTCTTCTTCCATCCTCAAACACTCAAACAGATCTTAGCCGTGAGAGAGCTGCTTCAGGAATCCGACGACGACACAGCGAATTTCGTCAAAGCCTTGATGCTCGGCATCCTCCACGGCTCATCCGAAATCAGCTTAAGCCTCCCGTGCAGCCATTCCTTCTCGATGGCCCCCGCCTACATCAAGAAATACGCACGGCAGCACGGGTTGAAGAGGCCTGTGCGAAACGTCCTCGCCTGCCTGCTGAGGAAAGCCGAAGCCGTGCTGGCCGACGGCCTGCCTCCAGTACGAGGAGCATGCTTCAACACAGACGCACTAAAACTCCCCCTCGCAGACCAGTCAGCAGACCTCATAGTCACCTCGCCGCCGTACTTCAACATCCAAACCTACGCATGGGACAACTGGCTGCGACTCTGGTTCTTGGGACACGACTACCGTAAAGTGGGTAAACGGCTTTTCGGAACTCAGTCGGTCGAGAAATACACAGAATTCATGGAGAAGGCTTTGAGGGAGATGCACCGGCTGCTCAAGGACAACAGGTTCTGCGTCTTAGTCGTCGGCGAGGTCAAGCTGGGCAAGAACCGAATAGACATGGCTGAGCTGCTTACAGATCCTGCTGAGAGAGCGGGCTTCACGGCGAGAGTGATAATACGCGACTCTATCAGGAAAGGCCACAAATACCTGATGTACCTCAAGCAGTGGCAGGGTGTGGGCAGGGAGAGGCTGCTGATACTCAGCAAAGGCGAGCCAGCCATGAGGGAGCGTAGGCTCGAATGGAGGGAGGTGGGAGTGGGTTGATTCTCGAAGTCCACGGCGACGCATGCCGACTCGGCTACCTCAAGCTGGCCTCATGCATACTCGAGGACGGATCACCCCGGTCGCCCGACTACCTAGCGTCCTTGATGCTTGAGGCATGCAGGTCTCTGGCTGACGACGTTGAGGAAAAACAGCTGGGGCTGCTGAAGAGCGAGGTCAACGCACGCAACTACGTAAAGTTGGCTGAAAACCTAGGCTTCTACGACAGAAAAACAGGCCGGGTTGGCGACTTCGGCGCCGTCTACCTCTGCCTCAGCTCTTCAGAGCCTTTGAAGAAGCATGTCGCAGGCGAGGAGCAGCTCCCCCTCTCAAAAATCCTCTTACTCAACCAAGCTGAGAAGCTGCTGTTCATCCAAGCACTTCTAACAAAAGACCACTACATGATGGCGCCCATATTAAAATGGGTGTTCAAGGCCCGTGAATTCACACGTCAACAAGCCATGCAGACCATCATGGAGGAGATATACCCCGAGGCCCTGCGCCGTTATGCTAAGAAACTTCCCGAAAAGCTGAGCAGGACGGTGGAGAAGGAGCTGGCTGAGGCTTCAGCTTTCAGGGAAAAGCGTGAGTCCTATGTCTCGAAGATCGAGTGGATAAGAAGCCGCCAGTACGCCAAGTACCGTCATGCTGTTCCGCCTAGGCTTGAGTGGCTGGTTGACGTGGGGCTTCTGGAGAGGGCTCAGCGTGGTAGGTACGTTTTGTCAACACACGCCTCTAAGCATCATCACGAGCTCGAGGTTGTGCTGAGCAAGCCCCGTGAAAAAATAGAGCAGGAGATTTTCAAACACCTAGCTCCAGCAGCCAAGCACCCGCCCCAGAACGTCGAATCACAGACCATGGCCGACGTCTACCAGAGCCTCAACAGGATGATGGGAAGAGTTAGGCTAGACCTCCTCTGCCTCGCATCAGCCTACACGCTTGTTGAGAAGGGCTTCAAATCCTCACCCCACGACATGATGCGTGTCTTCAGCTACCTCTCCCTCCTTTACCCGGAGAGGGTTTTCGCCACCTATTCAGACGACGGCGCTGCAGAGGTTTCAGGCCTCGACATCCAGCTTACCGAATAAGTTTTCTCACCTGCTCTAAAAGAGCCTCGCCGTAGACTGTGGCGTAAAGTGTTTTGCCTTTCTCAACTACTTCCCAAACAAACCTGTTGCCTTTCTCAGCCATCTCCACAAACTCGTCCGCAGTGTATCCGACAGGCTCCAACGGCAGCGACTCTCTGTTCATCTCGAGCAGAATCTTCACCCTGTCGAGAAAAGACTCCTTGAAAGAAGCGACCACAACTAAATCTACGTCCGAGCCCTCGTTCACATCGTCGGCAGCGAAAGAGCCGAAGAGCATCACAACGTCCGGCTGAAGAGCCTCGACAACCCTCTCGACGTAAACCTTCAGCCTTTCAAAAACTTCCTGACGGCGTTCAACATCGACTCGGCGTAGTCTAAACATCTGGCCGCAACGGCGTGGCTGTAGTATTTATACGCTGGCCCTCGTGGATAGAAGTTCGGATACCTGCTTCCGATGTAATGCCGGTCCAGCTCTATCGCCTGTTCCCTGAGCTCCCTGAATATTTCATGGTGATGTGCTGCTTCTTCAACAAGCTCGGCGACAGAATGCGTTATCAAGGCTCTGTAGCCCTTAGAATACAGCAAACCTTTCAACGCCTTCTCAGCCGCCTGCTGGCTGAAGAAAGCCGCTGCATAGTAGTTGCCGTCTTCGAGACAGTCTCGCGCTGTTTTGAGGTCGGCTTCAGCCTGCTCAAACCACCTCAACCCTTCCTCAAGGTTTTTCATCGTCATGAAACCTAGCACTCATGCGATAAAAACGCTTTTACCGAACTCGACGACGCTGAGCGGCATCACCTAGGTTGGGGCCCTAGTTAGCAGGCTGGTCAGACTGCCCATCGGCTATCACAGCTCAAGATGGACGTTCGTCATCATCCCACCACAGGTCTTCCGAGCCCTGCTTAAAAACATGCGTACCGTAAATATCCCATTTCAAACACATCGGCTGAACCTGTAGAGCTCTTGCCCTCTGACGTGGGCGATGTTTCGAGGGCCCATGCCGAGGAGAACAACGTCAGACTGGTTTTAGGTACGAAATTAAAGAAGCCGTTGTGTAGGCGGCTCTGTTTTAATTGATAGCGTTTCCGTCAAACACAGCACACCAGCCCGTACTAAAATTCTCAACACCTAGCCCAGCAAACAACCCTCAAACTGTTTGGGTTGCTCATGGTCTAAAACGTCTCATTCGAACTGCTGCGTCTATGTAAATCTACGATAAGGTTTATGTGCTGGATGTATGTGTTGTGCTTAGTTTGATTAAGCAAGCTTCTTTTATTCTTCTGCTGGCTGTCGGCTTGTTTCTAGGAGTTCAGGGGTTGAGTGGGCCGGCTCTTTACATTTACTCGGACAGCGGTGTTTACGAGCCGGGTACGTATGTTTACTTCAGGGTGTTGGCTTTGGATGCGGATTCTTCGCCTGCAGCAGAGCTGAATGTTTACGTGACTGTTTACAAGCCTGACGACGAGGTGTTGACTGAGCTGGAGGGGACGACTGACAGCGCTGGCTGGTTTATTTTCAGCGTTTTGCTGGAGAATGAGGGTGTTTACCGGTTGGTTGTTGAAGCGGATGAAAGCGCTTTCGGCACTGCGGAGACTTTAGTGTTGGTGTGTTCCGGCTGTCCTAGATATGTTGAAACCACAACCATAACCAACACCATAACTACAACCATAGCCAGCACAACAATCACCACAGTGATACGCAACACTGTCACCACTACATGGGACAGAACAACGACGTTGACAGCGGTCCTCACCACCACAACTTATTCAACACAATACTCCACAACCACCCGACTGTTTACGACCACGGTTTTTGAGACTAGAGTTGTTCAAACAACCGTTGTGAGTAATCTGGTATCGACAGTCAGAGAAGTTTTGACTACCGTGCTTCCGGGCCAGACGATTACACAGTTTACGACCTCCGTGACAACCCGTGATGTGACTGTTGTCGACATATCGACTCGAACCGTTGTGGTTTCCCAGTCCGATAACTTGTTGACCCCGCTTGCGTTGGTGGCTGTTGTTTTAACAGTTTTGGCTTCTGTTGTTGTTTATGCTGTCAGGTCTGGTAGGAGGGGTTATTAGAGTTTTCGTGAGTAGAGGATGATGAAACCGAAGATGGCTAGAAGCACTGCTATGAACACTATGCTCAACACGTCGCCCATAGGTGCTGCCTCAGCTACGACTGTTGTGCTCACCGTGGTTGTTCGCTGCTGGGTTGTCAGCACAGTCGCAGTGATTATGCGGGTGGTTGTTACTGTTGGGCCGGGCAGAGTAGTGGTTACTACGACTATCTGCGGCTTGGTTGGGCATATGTTGCAGACTATGAAGGCTCTGGAGCCTGATGTGAATTCTCCCTCGGCGTCGTCGACTGTTATGAGGTATTCGCCTTCGTCTGCGGCTTGGTTAAGCCTGAGCGATGCTGCGAAGACGCCTGACTGGTTGGTTCTGGCTTCGGCTTCGAGTATTATTTGATTGTTTGGGTCGAGGACGGTTATGAACACTTCTACTCCTGCGACGGGTCTGAAGTCTTCGTTGACTGCTATTCCGAGTATCACGACTTCTTCGCCTGCGTTGTATGTCTGGCGGTCGGTGTAAACTATTATCTCAGGTGGGAGGAACGGGACTTGAGCGTGGGCTGGGGCTGAGGATGATAATAGCAGGAGAAGCAGATAAAGTGTTTTTCTATCCAAACCTACGTGTTTTGTCTGCTGGTGTTTTTATATTTTTGCTTTTTGTGGAATTCGATCATAGGTGTTTTTCAAGCTTTAAATGCTTGTATGGGTTTTATCGGTTGTGTCAGCTGGGTTCAGGGCCTCTGTTTTTGCTGTTCTGGCTGTCGTGTGTGCTTTAGCGGCTGGCTTTGCTCAGCAGGATCCTGTGGACACCATCTACGTCTTCACGGACAGGAATGTTTACAGGCCGGGGATGGTTGTTGTGGTCAACGTGCTTGTCCGTGATGCTGAGGGTGTTCCTCTGAGGGATGTGGAGTTTTATGTTTCGATGATTGACTCCGCTGACCAAGTTGTTTTTGAGAGGTTGGGTAAGACATGGGCCAACGGCAGCTTCGTCACGTACGCTGTTTTGCCGGGTGATGCTTTCGAGGGCTATTACCGTATTGATGTCGTGGCCCTTGTTGACATAGTTCCCACGCCGTCCTCCACGATCTACATACTGGTTTGCCGGCTTTGTCATCAGTACAACGAAGCCACCCAAAACCCGCCGTCGGTTGTGACCGTTACGGAGACTGAGTACGTTCCGGTGACTAGGACTGTTTCTGTGGTGCGGACTGTGTCGGCTGGGGTTTCGACGACTACGGCGACTGTTTTTGACACTGTTACGACGAGGCTTGTTAGGTCTGTTACTTTGACTGCGACTTTGGAGGTCAACCCATACTCCTACGTTCCGGGGTTGGCTGTCTTGGCTTTCGCAGGATATACGGCTACGCTTTTCATCGTCAGGCGGTATCAGGTGAAGAAGTCTTGAGGAAGACGTTGACGTGTCTGGCTTTCGTGCTGCTGGTGCTTGCCGGCTTTGCCTCCGTGTTGTCGGTTGAGCCTCCGGGGATATTTGCTTTCTCCGACAAGATGGTTTACGGCAGGCCCGCTGAAGTGACTGTTTTCGGCATTGTGTTGGACGATGACGGTAGGCCTGTGCCGCAGGTTCGGCTGTCCATGGATGTGCTGAACCCGGAGGGAGAAATTATCCATTCGACGGAGTTTTCCTCCGGGAGCGACGGCCGGTTTATCAGGAGCTTTAGGCTGTCCAGCTCGGCTGTCGAGGGAACTTACCAAGTTATAGTCGCCGACTCTGAAGGCGATTACGAGCCTGCTGTGTTTTTCTTCGAGGTGTGTGCTGTGTGTTCTTTTCTGCCGACTGTTTACGCCACGACGGTGAGCGCTACCGTGGTTGTGAGCACAACGGTTGTGAGGACTGCTGTGGTGACGACGACGTTCACACGTGATTTGACTAGGCTTGAGACTGTTATTTCTACTGTAGGCGGTGGGCGGGTTTTAACCGTGACATCTACTTTTTACTCGGTTTTGAACGGGACCGTGGTGACTGTGACTAGGAGTGTTGAGGGTGGTTTGGAGGGGTCTTATGTTTTCTACGTTGGGCTTGGGATGGTTGGTGTTTTGGCTGTCGTGTCGTTTATCGCTGTTAGGCGTTTCAGGCCTCCTGCTTGAACAGTCTCCGCGCTGCGTATATTTGGAAGACGAATATGGCTGTTATTACAGCCAGCGTTGCCGGTAGTAAGATGTTGTTTGTCAGGACTGGTTCTGTGATGGTTGTTGTTTGGGTTGTGCGGGCTGTCGCTGTCGTGGTTACGGTGGTTGTTAGTGTCTCCGTTGCCGTGGTTTCACGGGTTATTGTTCGGGCTGCTTCAGCTCGTTTGCATGTTGTGCAGACTATGAAGTAGATGGCTGCTGGCCTGTGGATGTTTCGTTCGTCGTAGGCTTCGACCACGTACTCGCCTTCGGGGGCGTTGGCCGGCAGTTCGAGGGTGTATGTTGCTGTTCCGTTCAGGTCTGTTCTGAGGCCTATGTCGAGTAATGCTTCCTGCCGTGGGTCTGTAACGGACAGGATGATGCGGACGTTTGGCTCTGGCTTCATCTCGTCGTCGAGGGCTTCGACGGTTATGTGGACGTTTTCGCCTTGGCGGTAGACTTGTCTGTCGGTTGTTGCGACCAGTGCGGGAGGTGTTAGGGGTGTTTGGGCGCCGGCCGTGGCCAAAAGGGCTAGGGCCGCTATGAGCGCTGGGGCGGCTTTAATCATGCGGTTGGTGTGTTTCTGTTCGGCTGTTTTAAGCTTTGCTTTGCTGCTTGAATGCGTCTTTCTGAAGATTTGGCTTGGTTCTACTGTTTGTCTAGTGTTTTAGACTGTTTGACACGGTTAATTGTTTGAAAACCCTTAAATAGGGTGCTAAACCGTCTAAACGCCGATGATTGGAAAACCGTATTCTGAAAACAGGCTTTCCTTTCTGACGATTGCCACAGCTTCAGCAGCCGTGTTGATGATGCTGCTTCTGCCGACTTTACTGGCGCCGTTCGCATCCGCCGGACAGCTGCCTCTTAGCCCAGTCTCCATGGACCCGGCCGTTTTCGTGTTCACGGCGCCGGAGGTCTGCGGGTTCATACCATACGACATATCAGTCGACATAGACGAGCCTATAGATACTACTTTTGCTCCCGGTGTTGGATTGAATGGTGAGCCAAGTGTCTTCGTCCCGGAGCTTAAGGAAGGCGATTACGCTACCAACTTCTTCATCAGCAACAGCGACCAGCAGCTGCCGACGGACAGGATAACGTGGAACTTATTCATCGAATACGCGGGCTACACGCTGCCCAACGGAACTTTCATAGGCCGCCCAATCAAAAGAGTGATAAACATGACAGCTGAACTACAGGCATTGACTCCGTCGAGATATTTGGCTTTGCCGAGGAACGGCACTCTAGCGGTAGGATGCTCCACAATCAACGCCTACGGCAGCCTCGCTCCCAGACCCTCAGACCCGTTGTTCCGCGTAAACAAAACGGACATCATCCTGAGGGCATTAGTTGCAATAGACCCGCAACACCCAATAGCGCCGGGGTCGACGCTGTTCTGGAAGGCCTACAACATCTGGAACCAGACTAAAGGCGACGCTGTTGACACGACAGCGTTCCCGCTCGACATCGACGTGGTCTACAGCTACGAATCCAGCGTCAACAAGATATGGTTCCAAATCCTCAAAGACCCGTCGAGGACGCTGCCCAGAGACTTGATTGGCAGGAACCTCGAAATAGTGGTTGCTTCTAGGCCGTTGAACAAGACCCAGCTCGGCAACCGCTGGTTTGAAGTGGTCAACATCGACACCTTGATACGCACCGCCATAAGAGACCAGTATCCCGCGGCCGCCGACAGAGTCATTCTCCGGGTTATCGACGTCGACTACGGAGTCGGAAGCAGCTGGCAGGTTGTTGAGAGCCTAACCTTCCGCGAAGTGCCTCCGTAGACTTCGGAGGCTTTTTTCACGTTTATTTCTGAGGTGGTTTTTTGTTGAGGCTTCGGCTGCTCGATGTGTCGGTCGGGCTGTCGCTTGCCTTAGCTCTGTTGATGCTGACTCTGCTGCCCTACAGCATGGCCGCCGTCTCACAGCCCCAAGCCTTCTACTTCAAACCCATGGCCCTGCCCACCACAGTCTGCCCACCCGACACAGCCCAACGCTTCGACCAAGACGAAGACGGACCAGCTGGTTTTTTAGACGCCGAGGGGTTTGCAAGGCATAGAAGCATTAACATCACTGTGCCTCCGGTTTTTACGGGCCGTCAAGCGTGGCTCATCCTCAGAGTACTCGCCATAGGAACTGACGAAGTACATCAGCTTTTCCTTTTCAACACAAAGCTAGACAACTCCTCGACTGCGGCTAATTACGTTTTCCTTGGATTAATAACAGCAACCGGCGAACAAGTTTTCCAGATACCTCAGGACTTCTTAAGCCCCGGAGGAAACACCCTACGCATCTATCTCGACGAGGCTGGAGAAGCAGGATTCCCCAACCTAGACCCAGACGTAACAACGGCAGATACCGGCAGTGTGGATATAGACTCTATACGTGTGTGTTTCGGGGGCTACTTCACATATGTCGTCCCGTTCACCTGCGGGTTCACTCCCGTAGACCTCAAAGCAACAGAACCCCCTACAACCAACCCCTTACGAGCAGTCCCAGCCATCAAGCAAGGAGACTACGCCACCAACGTCATCATACGCAACAACGACCGAAGCCTCCCAACGATGACGTTCAACTACTCCGTATACGTCGAATTCGCCGCACAAGCAACACCACTAGGAGGAATAACCTCGTTCGACTTCAGAAACAGCACTTTTGACCTCGGCTTCGGAAGACTAGGGCCCAGAGCCAGCAACTTCACGTCCTGCGATGCGCTAGACTCATTCATCAGAGCTAGGTTGGGAATAACCACCGCAAACAACAAGGTTTTCTGGAAGGGCTCGTTGATAATCAGGCAGCCCATCGGCAACGGCACAACCTTCTCAAAACTCCCGCTGCACGTAGAAGCCATACACACCTACGAGGTCACAGTCAACAAAATAAAGTTCCAAATCCTCAACGACCCATCGAAAACAATCCACAGACACCTCATAGGAACAGACCTCGAAATGGTAATAGCCATCAACCCCCTCAACAAAACACTCAACAACGACAACACCTTCAACAACATACAGGTCATGAGGCTAGTCAGAGAAAACATAAGAGAACAATTCCCAGCAGCAGCAGACAGAGCAGTCATAAGAATCATAGAAGTCTCCATGGGCGTGGGAAGCAGCCAAACAACAACAAGAATCCAGCCATCAGAAGCACCCCTCGAATCCCCGTAAAACAACCCACATCATTTTCTTTCCAAACAAAACCCTTCACCAACCTCTACGCCTCCAGCCACATCCACCAATACTCCGCAACGTTTACAAACCACCACACAACGAATAGAAGTTCACCAAGGCCGGATGAAACTAACCCAGCATACCAAAAACTAGCGAAACAAGGAACAGACCAGAATGTGAACTCTCTGAAGATTTCATGGTGCCGTGCCGTTTCTTCAACATGGTTAGCAGCATAATGCATCGTCAACGCTCCGTAGCCTTTCAAACACAACGTTTCGAAGCCGCCACAGACCAAGATAGACGTTCACACGTCTCCTCCAGCTAAAAACAAACTCGAACACAGCGTCGCAAAACCCTAATAACAGGAGCGACGAATACAGAAAAGGGTTGACCGTCCGGCTGCGTAAATCCTTCATCAAACTGCTGGAAGAAGACCGAGAGTTCCGCTACACGGTGGCGGGCTACCTAGGCTTAGCGGAGGTTCTCAAAAGGCTCGACTCCATAGAGCAAGAGATAAAGAGCCTTCGTGAAGGCCAGGAAAAGCTTTGGGATATCCTGAACCAGCTTTGGGAAGGACTGAACAAGCTGTGGGAGGAGGTTAAGAGCCTTCGGGAGGGGCAGGAAAAGCTGTGGGAAAGCAGCAACAAATTATGGGAAGGGCAGAACAAGTTGTGGGAGAGTAGCAACAAGCTGTGGGAGGAGGTTAGGAGTCTTCGAGAGGAGCAAGAAAAGTTGTTGGAAGGGCAGAACATGCTGTGGGAGGAGGTTAGAAGCCTTCGAGACGGCCAGAACAAACTGTGGGAAGGGCAGAATAAGCTGTGGGAGGAGGTTAAAGGTCTCAAGCTTGCAGTGGCCGACCTCGACAGCAGCGTAAAGTTTCTCGCCAAGCAGGTTGGGGCTCTCTCGGACACGATAGGCTTCGGCCTTGAGGACATAGCGAAGGTGGTTGTTCCCGGCTGGCTGTTGAGGCATGAGGGTATAGCTGTGGACGGCGAGCTGGAGAGGAGATGGTTCATCGTCGACGGGGAGGAGGTGGAGGTGAACCTTTACGGAGAAGGGGAGAGGGAAGGCAGGAGGCTGGTCATAGTCGGCGATGCGAAGTCGAGAATTTACCGGCGTGAGGTCGAGGACTTTGACGAAGCGGCTGAGAAGGTTGCGAAGGTTGTTGGAAGGGAGTTGTACAAGTTTTTGTTCGGATACCTGATACATCCTTCTGCGGAGGACGAGGGAAGGAGGAGGAAAGTCGCCCTGATAGCCTCGTACATGAGATGAAACTCCACGCCACAGCACGGGAAATCTAGCAAACCAGAGCTTAAAACCTTAGTACCGTCATTCAAAGTCGGCCAGAGCCGGGAAAGAGATACTGACGGCGCCTGAGTTGAAGGGCGATAGTTCGGGAAGAGCTTCAGACGGCTTTACAGCCGCTGCACATAAAGTCTGAGTTGGATAAACGCGTCACTTCCGAGGCGTTCTCGATGTCGGAGCTCCAGCATCGTTCATGGGTTTCGGTGCTGGAGGCCAAGCTGGCTTAATTGGAGAAGAGGCTGGGCGGGTAGCGTGCCTTTCATGTTTGTTCCAAGCCGTGGGCGCCGTGCCGCATTTTTCATCATCAGAAAGTTTGAGAAGGTCAAAGGATGTCGGCGCATCCGGCGACCTGCACAACTGTATCAGTTCATCGCCGTTCGCCAGCATTAAACTTTTGTGTAGACCTCTATGCCTAGGTTTCTAGCTGCCTCCATCGCTTCTTCCTCAACGTATGGTGAGACCATCAGCTTTCTCTCAGCGGCTTTCCCTGTCTTCAAAGCGTAGAACTCTGTCTTACGGCTGAACTCGACGATGTCGGAGCGTCTAACATAAGACTTGACTTCTACAAGTATTGTTTTACCATCCATCACCGCCAAGTCTATGTCGACTGTGCTTGGGTAGCCGTGAACATATCCCTCCTCATCGTACGCTGTCCACTTCTCCACATGCAGGCCCAGCTCCTTCTCCAAAACTCCTCTCAGCCCTTCACGGAAAGCTGACTCGGCCATAAGACCCCATCTAGCGCCGATAGCGTCTAGGTGGCGGTTCATCAGCAAAAATCCATCAGTCATGTCTTTCCTCAGCCTTGCGAGCTCCTCGTCGTGTCTCTTGAATCCGAGCATCATTTCCTCCCGTAGTTTTACGAACTCTTCGTCATGGCGTTTGAATCCTAGCATCATGTCTTCCCTGAGCTTTGTTATTTCTTCGTCGTGGCGTTTGAATCCTGCGGCCATTTCTTCCCTCAGTCTGATGAATTCTTCGTCGTGGCGTTTGAATCCAGCTATCATATCTTCTCTAAGCTTTGTTATTTCTTCATCATGGCGTTTGAATCCTAGCATCATGTCTTCCCTGAGCTTTGTTATTTCTTCGTCGTGTCTTCTGAATCCTGCGACCATTTCTTCCCTCAGCCTAACAAATTCTTCGTCGTATCTTCTGAATCCAGCTATCATGTCTTCTCGTAGTTTGTTTGTTTCTTCTCTGAGTTTGACGAGCTCGGCTTCGTGTTTGTCGAGGCGTTTTAGTATTTCCTCTAGGCCTATGAGGCCTGCTACTGCGTAGCGGAATTCTTCGTCTTCTTTGAGGAGTTTGAGGATGTTTTTTTTGAGGCGGACGGCCACTGTTGTTCCGGTTGGTGTTTCGTTGTGTTGTTTTTTAAATGTTTGTTCGCTGTTTTAGTGTGTTTTTTAACATGTTATAGCCATCTGGCTCGGAGTGGTTGATGGGTTGGCTAAGGCCGGGAGGGAGGCTGTCTGGAGGCTTACGGCTCCTGAGTTGAGGGGGGTTGTTGGGGAGGAGTGTTGCCGAGGATGAGTGGTTTTGGCTTTGTGGGTTGGCCGGGTTTGGGGTGTTGGCGGCGGTTGTGGTCTGTGTTGTGGAACTGTGTTCTAGTTGTTCTATTTTTTAGAATCCCTGTTTTTTCCTGTTTTTTCGGGTTTTTTGGGCTTTTTTGGTTTTGTTTTTAAGCTTTTGGTATTACGTTGGAATTCTGGCGGTGTGTTTTTGTGTGTTTTTTATGGATTGTTGGAATCGTTCTAGACTGTTATGGGTTATATATGGGCTGTTGTGCTGTTTGGGCGATGATTGGAAAAAGTCATGTAGTTTTGCTAGCTTTGCTGCTGGCTTTGCCGACGGCTTTCCTTGGAGC
>JANWZU010000060.1 GCA_025054795.1 Candidatus Caldarchaeum sp. | reverse complement strand
CCGGCATGCCGGTCGACAAGCAGGAGGAGTGGAGCCGCTGGAAAAACCCATCTGACATAGAGATATACCGGGAGTACCGTGCAGGTCTGAAGGGTCTCGACGAATACAGCCACGTATTCATAATCTTCTACCTTCACTTGGAACGTAGGGCTGAGCTGCTTGTCCGTCCGAGGAAGAGGCTCGACCTCCCTGAGGTGGGTGTTTTCGCTTCGAGGGGCCCTACAAGGCCAAACCCCATAGGCTTGGCTGTCTGCAGGCTGGTTGAGGTTCGTCAAGAAGGGCTGAAGGTGTTGGGTCTCGACGCCTACCCAGACACACCTGTCCTCGACATCAAACCATACGACTACTACGACGTCGTCGAAAACCCGAAAGTTCCGGCGTGGTTTCAGCTGCTTTGGAGAGAGAAAGAACGAGGCTAGGTACGTGGTCTATCCTATACCCTGAGGTCTTTTGAAGACTATTGAGCCGTCGTTGAAGCTGACCTCGTAAACCTCGTTGACCTCAAGCTTGACGTTTAGCATGTCGTACTCCTGCTCCGTCACGTACAGGATGATCTTCGGGAAAAGGTTCTCACGTGAAACAGGCATCAACCCCATGGACTGGAGCTGCATCATCGCTGTCTGGAGCATCCGTTGAACCATCACAGACTCCTCCCCCATCCCAAGGGCCTGAAAACCACCGCTCCGCCTAACTTCGACGAGCTCGATTATCTTTCCCGGCCTCATCGTCTCGGGGTCCGTGTAGCTTGTTATACGCTGAACCTTAACCAACACCATCCAAACCAGCTCCTCGCAGAAATTTCTCAACCCAACAAAGTCTCAGCATAAATATAAACGTTGAAAAAGATCGCCACATCATTCCCCACACATCTCAAGCGATGCGAATAGGCTGCTTATTCCTACCAGCCCATGTTTGTTTCAACGAGTCCGCTTCAACTGTTTTACATTTCTTCCTCTGTTTTCTCCTCTTCCAGCTCTTCGAGAAATCTTCTGTATTCGTCGGCATCCATCAGCTTGTCGAGTTCGGCTGGGTCGGACAGCTCAACCTTTGCTATCCAGCCGTCTGTGTAGGGTGATTCGTTGAGCATCTCAGGATGGTCGAGGAGCTTCGAGTTTACCTCTACTATTTTGCCTGAAACAGGTGAGAAAACGTCGGCAGTCGACTTGACAGACTCGACCGTGCTTAGAACCTCCCTAGTTTTGATCTTTGTGTTGAGATGTGGGAGCTCAATGTAAATTATTTCACGTAGTTTTTTCTGAGCGTAGTCGGTTATGCCGACGACTGCGTATTTTTTCTTCTCGGGCTTCACCCATTCATGCTCCTTGGTGTAAAGTAGGTCATCAGGTATTTCGTACCGCTCCGACATAATCCACGGCTAGCCAGAAGCGGTTTTATATATACTCTACGGAAGCCCCGCCCGTCTGCTCGAGCATGGCGGACTCCATCCACATGGCCGTCATCTTACCTTTCCTAGTCAAAACATAAGCCACGCGAACCGGGCTGCTCTCGGCCATCACGAGCCTGTTAACAAGCCCGAGCCTCTGCAGCTTCTTTAACCTGTCCGAGGCAACCTTCCAGCTCAGCCCCCGCAAGCTGTTCACTATTTCGGCGCTATATCTCGGACCTTTCAAAAGATTTCTGAGAATTTCTTTAGACCATTTACACTTCAGAACCTCTGCAACAACCTGAGGCTCAACCTCTGAAATCAAAGGATAAAACCCATCCATCAAAGCCCGTCCATACTCGGTCAACGCATAACCCGATGACGTTTGCTCGACCAAGCCGTGTGTTTCGAGGGCTGAGAGTTTTCTGACGAGAACGTTCGACCGAATGTTGAGTGTCCTCCCGATTTCGGAGAACCTCGTTGGGCGGAGATAGAGGGTTGAAAGTATGGGAAGCGAATGCCTGCATCTCAGGATTGCCGGTGAGAGACGGCTTAACGCATCTGCCTCAGCCATACCGGGCCTTAAGGCTTAGGCGACGTTATATAAAATTAGTGTCGGCTTCGACTCTTGATTTCTAAGGCGTGCTGAATACGTAGTTGTCCAGCGCCCTCAGCCTCTTAGCAGGGTCTGGATGCGTGCTGAACAACTCCACAATCGTGTTTGCCTTCGTGTTTTTCACCCGCTCAACCACTGCGTCAACGTCGCCGAAGGCTTGGATGCTTATCTCGGGGTCTGCGATCAGAAACGCCTTGAACTGTTCAAAATGAGCGGCCTCGTCGCGTCTTATTCTACCCGACAGCATCATTATCCTTACGAGAGCACGCTGCAGGTTGCGTGCGCCGTTTCTGACGATTTTTGCGGCGAAGTAGTCGGCGTAGTATTCTCTGAGGCGGCTGATGTAGAATACGAACAGGTTGAAGACGAAGCTGAAAGCCATCAGAACAAGGCCGACGAGAAACACGGAGCCACCTCCCTCTCTGCGTCCGCCGTAGGCTCCTGAAACGAACAACGTGTAGCCGAGGTAGTAGATGATGGCTGGAATTATGCTTACGGCCATCATGAACAACACATCCCTGTGTTTGATGTGGCCGAGCTCATGGCCTATCACCGCCTCAACCTCTTCACGTGGCAGGCTTTCAGCCAGCCGACGGGTCACGGCGACCATCGGGCCTGTCAACGGGCTTCCGTAGGCGAATGCGTTGGGTATGTCTATCTCAGCAACATAGGCCTTGGGCGGCCTGTCCATTCCCGCAGAAACACTCAGCCTGTTAACCGCCTCTTCAACCCACGGCATTCCAGCCTCCGAAGCAGGCCTCACGCGGTAGATTGCGTTAATCATGTAGGGGCCGATTAGCCACTGGAAGACGTGGAAGAAGACGACGAACCCGATTATGCTGTAGAAGTTTAGTAGAGGTATTCTCAGCAGAGCTAGGACGGCTACGAAAAGCAGCGAAGCCAGAGCGGTTATCAGGGCCCAAGTTCCAAGCATCGCCACTCGCAGCTTCACGAGAGACAGCCTAGCCCTCTCAGGTGCAGAACTCAAACTATTCACCCTAACTCAACGGAATTCGTCTCTTGCTATTAAACCATTCCCAGAATAAACAAACTAGATGAACTGCTCCGGCTTCCTCTCCTGCCTAGCTCGGACTTTCAGAACGCCGTAGTGGATGGCGCAGCTGATGCAAAGGTTTTTCACCACTATGTTCTCAGCCAAGTATGCGCCGGCCTGCTTGAGCTCACGAGCCAAGTCTCCTCTAACTAGAGAAACCCTTCTCGTGACCCGCTGGACCTTGCTGCGTGGGACGTATGCGCCGCAGTTGTCGCACTGAACCGTCGCCTCCTTGCCTTTAGCTCCTTTCGACCTTCCCCTGCTTTTCCTCTTGAAAGGCATGACGCAGTATTAGCTATAAACCCATATTAAAAATGTTTGTCTCTGACTTAAATACGCCAAAAACATAATGACCACCGATGGGTCTGCGTGTCTTGGTAGCCGACCCCATAGACCAAGCCTCTGTCAAGATGCTCAAGGAAGCTGGTTTCGAAGTCGAGTACCGGCCCGACATCTCCGCCGCCGAGCTTGAGAAAACCGTCAAAGGCTGCAGCGTGTTGGTGGTGCGTGGCCGGACGAAGGTGACGGCGAAGGTTATCGAGAGCGGGCTGCCTTCCTTGAAGGTTGTTGGGAGGGCCGGAGTCGGGCTTGACAACGTCGACGTGGAAGCGGCGGCCAGACACGGCGTTAAAGTGCTCAACACCCCCGAGGCTCCAACCAACAGCGTCGCAGAGCTCGTGATAGGTTTGATGCTGGCTGTTTCTAGGAAGATAGCTTGGTGCGACAGGGTCATGAGAGCCGGCAAATGGCCCAAACACGAGGCCATGGGTGTCGAGCTCGCTGGAAAGACTCTTGGAGTCATAGGGTATGGAAGGATAGGAAGAGCCGTGGCTAAAATCGCCCATGCTATGGGCATGCGAATACTGGCCTACGACGTAATCCAGATACCGGCCGAGCTTCTCGAGGAAGCCGACGCCAAGCTCACCTCTCTAGAAGAAGTCCTTAAAAACTCAGACGTGATCACGCTGCACGTCCCTCTAACTCCTGAGACGAGACACTTTATCAACTCGGAAAAGCTTGCTTTGTTGAAGCCTTCCGCAATTTTGGTGAACGCTTCAAGGGGTGAGGTCGTTGATGAAGAAGCTCTCTACAAAGCTCTTTCAACAGGTAGGCTGGCGGGTGCTGGGCTTGATGTTTTTGAGCGTGAGCCTCCTACGGGAAGCAAGCTGCTTGAGCTCGACAACGTGGTTGCCACTCCACACATAGGAGCCCAGACCTACGAAGCTCAGGAGGCTGCTGGAAGAATGCTAGCGGCTAAGATAATAGAAGCCATCAAGCCTTGACGGCTTTGAGCAGTTCTAGAACCATAGGAGGATAGAGGTTTCGGAGGTCCTCTCTGTAGAATACTGCGACTTTTTCATCGTACCTTCTGTCAAGCTCAACTCCCTCACCAAGCTCGACCCAGCTTCCCCTGCTCAGCCAGTCGTGGAAAAGGCTCTCTGCGTCGACGCTCCTCAAGATCTCCAAAGGACAAAGAACAAACATCGGCCTCCTGTCGACGACGTGGCGGGTTGATTTGGGAGGAAGCCTGAAACCCCTTTCGACTAGGTTAAGAACCTCTGTTTTACGAAGAAGACGGATCCTGTAGCCGAGCTGGGAGCCTCCGCTGATGAGAGCCTGCATCAGCTGCGGTTCAGGCACGTACATTATGTCGAACTTGGAGAGGTAGGACTCTAGCTTCGAGATTTTTTCATAGAGCCGGTGAACATCAGCCTCCTCTAGCGATAAGCATGAAGCTGAGCCTGATGATGTAAAAAAGCATACAGAGGCCTCGGCTGTTGTCTCACAAGGTTTGAACCCTATCTTTACGGCCTCGTCGAAAAGCCTTCGAAATTCCGCTGGTTTTTTCAAAATTCTGCCCCAGCCGTCTAGAACAATTTTTTCCGAGAGATAATCAACGCTGTAGACGGGAATGTAGCGTAGTTTGAGATGTTTTGCCGCCTCGACCCTATGGGTGCCGTCCACCACAAGCCCCGTGCTAGCGTCCACTATAACCGGGTGGATTATTCTACCTGATTTTTTGATGTTTTCTGCGAGTTTGTCAACTATGCGCTGGATCGACTGCTCGTGTGGTTTTAGAAACGAGACCTCGGCTAGGCCTGTCTTCCAAGGTTCGAGCTTCAAGAAAGTTCATCCATCTCTTCCGCAAGATGCCACGGAAGGCTTGAGTAGACGTCTTCAAAGATTGACGTGGGTTTTAGAGGTGGTGTTTTCTCAGCCTCTTCGGTTGCCTGTCTCAGCGTTTTTTTGAAGTCTTCCGTAAGTTGTTTTTCAAGGTTTTCGCTCCAGAGGCCGTTTCTGGACAGGTAGTTTCTGATACGTTTGACTGGGTCTCGACGCCTCCACTCAGCAACCTCCTCCTCGGACCTGTATCTCGTCGGGTCGTCAGCCGTCGTGTGGGGCCCCATCCTGTATGTGACGGCTTCGACGAGCGTAGGCCCTTGCCGGTTCCTAGCTCTGTCAACAGCTTTTCTGCAGGCTGTGTAAACCGCCATCACGTCGTTGCCGTCAACTCTCACTCCCGGGATGCCGTAGGCCTTAGCCTTGACTGCGATCGTCTGTGAAGCTGTTTGACGTGAGAAGGGGACTGAAATCGCCCACTGGTTGTTCTGAACGAAAAAGACAACAGGTGTTTTGAACACCCCAGCCCAATTTATCGCTTCGTGAAAATCTCCCTTAGATGTTGCGCCGTCGCCTAGGTAGACGAAGAAAACGTCTCTCTCGCTTTTCATGACGGAGGCCATAGCCATGCCGACAGCCACGGGAGCCATCAGCGAAACTCCTCCAGCTCCTATCACAATCCTGTACCTCCTGTCGCCGAACAAGGTTATCTCATGGCCTTTGAGCGGGTCTTTGCTGTTGGCGAACATTCTGTGCATTATCTCAGTCAACGGCACACCTCGTGCCAAGGCGACTGGGTACTCTCGGTATGTTGGAAAAAGCCAGTCGTTGCTGGAGGTGCTGTAAACGCTTCCAATCATCGATGCCTCCTGCCCCTCGCAGGGAGCATATCTCGAGGCCATTCCGAGAGGATGTATCTTCAGCATCCACTCGTCGAAAACCCGGGCCTTGACCATGTCCTGCATCATTCTTACAAGCAGGTCGTTTGTCAGAGTGGGGTCGGGCTCGCCTACTACTACTCCTTCATGGTTTAGTATCTGGACAAAGCCTAAGCCTGCTTCTTCATCTGAAGACATTCTAGCAACTCCTCGTCAGTCAAAGGCCCTTTCTTCTCTATCGACCTCTGCTTGACCTTTTCAAGGACTGTGTCGAGGTCTTCTGGGATTCTATCTATTCCTAGGTTTTTGAGCTTCCACTCAAGCGAGTGGCGTCCGCTTTTCTTCCCGATTAACACGTTGTGTTTGTTCCCCACAAGCTCTGGGAGGAAAGACTCGGAGCCTAGGTGGTATTTTATCCAGCCGGCCACAGATATGCCCGACTCCCTCGTGAAGACTCTGTCGCCGACGACGGGTTTGTTGGCCGCCAGCTTGAAGTTCGTCAGCCTCTCCACGAGCTTAGAGACCTCTACAAGCTTCTCATACCTCAGCCCCACTTTCCTGCCGTAAAGCAGCTCGAGGCTAAGAGCCACCTCCTCCAGGCTTGCGTTCCCCGCCCTCTCGCCTATTCCGTTGACCGAGACATGCACCACGCTGGCTCCAGCCGAGAGGCCCGCTATGCTTACAGCAGGGCCCAAGCCGAAGTCGTTGTGGCAGTGTACTTCAACGGGGACGGGCACGGTTTTCACAACCTCTCCCACCAGAGTTCTGAAACCCTCTGGGGTTGCGCATCCCATCGTGTCGACTACGGCTACTGCGTCTGCTTTAGCCTCCTCCACAACCCTTCCGTAAAGGTTCTTGAGGAAGGGTAGCTCGGCCCTCGTCCCGTCTACGCCGAAAAACACCGTGTAAAGCCCATGGTCCTTCGCATAGTCGACGTGCTCCAGCGCCCTATTCACCACGTCTTCAGCTCTCCAGCCAAACTGCATGAGCTTGGGCACTCCGACGGGGCCCTCTGTCACTATTCCTGAGACACCTGCTTCCACGGCTGCGTCGATGTCCTGTTTAACTAAGCGTGCGAAACCGAAGACCTTCGCCTTCAACCCTTCTGCGGCTATCATTTTGACGGCTTTGAAATCCTCCTGCGAAACAACAGGCATGCCGGCCTCGATTCGATGAACTCCAAGCTCGTCCAAAGCCCTCGCTATCTCCAGCTTCTCCTCCGACCTCAGAACCACTCCGGGCGCCTGCTCACCATCCCGAAGAGTCACGTCGTGTATCTCAATTCGTTCGGGGAAGCTGAGGTTTCTGAATGCGTTTTCGGAGAAGTTGTAGGGGCTTACCCAGTGTTTTTCGCTTCTCCAAGGCTCTGAGGGCAAAGACATCACTCCGCAACTATTCTGTTCCTCATAGTTCCAAGGTGCTCGATCTCAGACTCCATGAGGTCGCCGGGCTTGAGGTAGTAGCGTTCAGGGTTTTCACGGAAAGCAGCGACGCCTGATATTGTTCCTGTGGTTATTATGTCGCCGGGCTCAAGCATAACCCATGAGTAATGCTCTATTATTTCCTGAAGAGATACTGAGAGGCGGTTTGTGTTGCCTGACTGTCTTACTTCGCCGTTGACCCTAAGCTCCATCTTAAGGTTGTGAGGGTCGTTTACTTCATCCTTGGTGACTAGGTAGGGACCCATGGGGGCGAATGTGTCTAGGTTCTTCCCGAAGTTGAGCAACCCGTTCTTCATTTCCTGCCTCTGGATATCTCTCGCAGTCAAGTCGTTGAAAACCATAAAGCCCGCAACATAGTCGAAGGCCCTCTCCTTGGAGACGTATTTTCCACGCCGGCCTATGACAACAGCCATCTCAAGCTCGTAGTCAAGCTCGTTGACGAATTTAGGCTTGATTACGTCGTCGTACGGCCCTACAACCGCCGAGGGGCTTTTAAGAAAGGATATCCACTGGGGTATGGGGAACTCCCATTTTGCTTTTTCAGCCTCCTTGGCGTGTTCTCTGAAGTTGCCTGCCGTGTGGATGATTTTCCCCGGCCTTGGAACCGGTGCGTAGAGACGAACTTCCGAAAGCTTGAACGCCAAGCCTTCGCCGTACTCCTTGTTGATGAAGCTTCTGGCCTTGAAGAGAACTCTTTCAGCAGCGTCCCAAGCCCTTCTCCCCCTTCTAAGGAAAGCAGTCATGCCGCTTGGAAGCACGGCGTCAGCAAGAACCTCGGCGTCTTCCTCACCCTCCTCCTTCAACATAGCTGTGTATGCGCTGCACCCATCGATAACGTAATCTCCGAAAACTATGCCCAGCCTAGGCTTCTGAAGATGTGGGTTTCGAAAAGTCGCCAGCTTCATATCAATTATCAGCCTATCGAGGAACCTTTATAGTTTACATCAGAGCCGGCTTTTCTTCGCAAACTTATTTAGCTTGACTGTCGGGTTTTCTGAGCATGAACGGGGGCCGGTTCTTCAACAGACAGGCTGAGACGTTGAGTCGGAGAGAGCTTGAGATGGTTCGGGACAGAGGGATACGGTGGAGTGTGAAGCATGCTTATGAGAACAACGAGTTCTACAGGAGGAGGCTTCAGCAGGTGGGGGTCAGACCCGAGGACGTGAAAACAGCCGATGACCTGCGCAAGATTCCGTTCACAACGAAGGACGACCTACGCTCCCTTTACCCCTACGGGATTCTAGCCGTTCCGAGAACCTCTTTGCTAGAGGTCCACGCAACTTCTGGTACGACAGGTGTGCCGACCCTCGGCTTCTACACCCAGAACGACTTGGATGTGTGGGGTGAGGTTTCAGCACGTTCGCTCGTAATGTCGGGTCTCACCAAGGAGGACATTCTGCAGATTACGCCGAGCTTCGGAATGTTCACGGGCGGCTTCGGGTTCTACTACGGAGCTAGGAAGGTGGGTGCGATGATCATTCCAACGGGAGCGGGGTTCAGCCGACGTCAGATACAGTACATGCTAGACTTTGGAACTACGATGGTCTGCGCAGTCGTCTCATACATTTTGAGGCTTACTGAGACGGCTCTTGAAATGGGCGTCGACCCACGGAGGGATACCAAGGTCAGGAAGGGGGTTTTCGGCTCAGAGATGTGGACGAAGGAGATGAAGAAGAGAGTTGCCGAAGCATGGGACATGGATGTATACGACATCTACGGCTTCACGGAGCTCTGCGGCCCGGGAGTGGCTAACGACTGCTACTTGCACGACGGCTTGCATCTTTGGGAGGACCATTTCTACGCGGAGGTCGTCGACCCGAAAACAGGGGAGCCTGTGGAGATGGAGGAGAAAGGCGAGCTTGTCTTCACAACTCTGACAAAGGAGGCGTCGCCTGTTCTGAGGTACCGATGCAGAGACATCTCCTACGTTTACGACTCGATCTCATGCGACTGCGGCAGAACGCATAGAAGGCTTGGCTACATCAGCGGGAGAGTTGACGACATGATTAAGGTTTCAGGAGTATCAATATGGCCCAGCGCAGTCGAGTCGGTTTTGCTCAAGTATCCTGAGCTGGGGGTCGAGTATCAGATAATTGTATCACGTGAGGAAGGCCGGGACCGAGTTAAGGTGGTGGCTGAGTTGAACAAGGACGCTAAGACGGTTGACGCTGCCCGTCTGCGTAAAAAGCTTGAGGAAGACCTTCGTGAAACTCTTATGACAGGTGTTGAGGTTCAGCTGGTTGAGCCGTTGTCTCTGCAGCGGCAGGAGGTCGGTAAGGCTAAACGTGTAGTCGACATGCGGAGCTAGATGGTTTTATGCGGATAATCTCTGGGAAGGAGCTTGCGGAGTGGCTTGACATCAAGACCTCTGTAGAAATAGTTGAACAGTTTTACAGAGACTATAGGGAGGGAATGTACACAGCGCCTCCACGGCTTGTTTCGGCGGTCGGTGAGAAGGATGCTGTGTGGCTCAACATGCCGGCCTACAGCCTGCATCACAACAGCTACATCGTCAAGCTGATAAACGAGTACCGACAGAACCCCGTCAGACACGGGCTTGAAACAGCAAGCGGAGTGGTGCTGTTTTTCGACCTTGAAACAGGCCGGCTGAGGGGGATGGTTGACTCGGTGCAACTGACAGCTCTTCGAACGGGCGGCATCGGCGGAGTCGGAGCCAAGTACATGGCTAGGGATGACGCCGAAACCGTCGGCGTGATTGGAAGCGGTAGGATAGCGTGGACACAGGTAGCGGCCCTGCGAGCCGTCAGAGATATAAAATCACTCAAAGTCTACAGCCCCACACCTCAGAACAGGGTGAAGCTGGCGGCTAGAGCCCGGGAAGAGCTTGGGATAGACTCTCGGGCCGTCGAAACAGCTAGGCAGGCCGTTGAAGACGTCGACATAGTTCTGACCGCCACCAACTCTTCAGAGCCTGTGCTAGACGGCAGATGGCTGGGAGAAGGCGTCCACGTAAACAGCTTAGGAGTATTGCCTACGAGGCGTGAGCTTGACTTGGAATCCTTCCGCCGAGCCGGAGTGATCGCAGCCGACTTGAAGGAGGCGGTTTTGAGGGAAGCCGGAGACTTGATGGCCGCAGTCAACGCCGGACTTGTCAAGCCTGATAACGTTCTGGAGCTGCATGAGATAGTAAAGAAGGGCCCTGTCGAAAGAGACCGGAAAACGGTTACGCTGTTGAAGTCGGTTGGGTTCGCAGCTCTCGACCTCTTCTTTACGGCTGCAGTTTTTACGAAAGCGGAGAAGGACGATGTTGGACGTGTTTTCGAGGTTTAGTAGGAGCGTGGAAGCATCAGGCCCCTCTCGGCAACGTAGGCCAGAGCAAGCTCCTGCGTGATTGGCCCGGACTTGAGCAGCAGCATGTCTCTGAAAACCCTCTCAAGATGCTTCTCTTTGAGATAGCCGTAGCCGCCCAAAACCTGCATCGAGTGGATGAGGGCCTTGACTGAAACCTCGGAAGCCATGTACTTGGCCATGCATGCGAGGACGTCGGCTTTCTCCCCTCTGTCGTAGGCCTTCGCAGCCTCGAGGCACAGGAGGCGTGCGGCTTCGGCGTAGGTGTAGTTTTCGGCGAGAGGAAGCTGTATGGCTTGGTAGCTTCCGACAGGTTTTCCGAAGACATGTCGTTCTGCTGCATAGGATGAGGCTGTTTTGACGGCGTATAGAGCGGAGCCAACCCCGAGGGCGGCGTAGACGATTCGGTCGGGGTTTAAGGCTGACGTGAGCGTCTTCCACCCCTTGTCAACCTCGCCCACAACCATCTGGCTGCTTATTTCCACGTCTTTCAACGTCATCACCCCTGTTCTGTAGTAGTTTGTGCCTGTCTTGGCTAGGGTTTTGAAGCTCAGGCCCGAAGTTTTCAAGTCCAAGATGAAAAGCGTCAGCCCCTCGCTTCTCTTGGCTACTTTTTCGACGGGGGTTGTTCTCGCAGCCAGCAGCATGTGCGTCGCGCCGTCGAGGTTGTTTACAAACATCTTCTCACCGTTTAACCTGTACACGTCTCCAGTTCTCTCCGCGCTTGTGGATATCGAGAGCACATCCGAGCCCGAATTTCTCTCTGTTATGGCTAGGCCCATCACACACTCGCCTGAAGCAAGCTTGGGCAGAAACTCCTGCATGAGCCTCTGAGAACCGGAGGACTGCAGCACGACAGCCGACATGTTGTTGCTGAGAAGGGGATAAAGCCCTGTCCCGAAGCCGTGGGCTCCTAAGTGAACTACGACGTTTACTAAGCCTTCGAGGTCTCCGCCAAGACCTCCATAGGCCTCTGGAGCTAGGAAGCCCGGAAGCCTTCTTCTGCTGCATTCAACCCAAAACTCCCACGGGAAAGCCTCACGCTCGCTTTTCTCAAGCCAGTAGGACGGAGGAAACAGGGCTGGAAGGTCTTTCACAGCCTCTAAAACATCCATGACCGATTGTTTGCTTCGGATGGTTTTAAGTTAGACTGTATGGAGCTATATAGAGGCTTTAACAATTTTCCGAGCTACGATGAACAAGCTGGCTACGCTGTTCCTCAGCCACATGGCCAACGACATGCTCTACTCAGCGCTGCCTCCGCTTCTTCCTCTCTTAGCCCTGCATCACAACCTGTCAGTAGCAGCCCTCGGGATGATACCTGCGCTCTACATGATTTCAGCCTCCTTCCTGCAAGTCGGCGTTGGGTTTCTGTACGACAGAAAACCCATCTAC
>JANWZU010000188.1 GCA_025054795.1 Candidatus Caldarchaeum sp. | reverse complement strand
CTGCTGGTTGCGTGGTCTGCTGTGGGACTCGCCGGCGTCGCTTCCTTGGTGTACGTCGAGCTTTTCCTCATAAACGCTGTCTGCCTGCTGTGCACGGCCGCCCACGTTCTCGGAGTCCTAGTCTTCGGACTTTCCTTACACGTTTTTCGTAAGCAGTAGGTCTACGAGGATGCAGACAATACGAGCGTGCTCGCCGTCGCTGCAACTACGAAGAACGACAGAGCTAGATGTATCAACGCAGCTGCCTCGACTTCAGCCAGTATGAAGATTCCTGAAACACCTTGGAGAATCAACAGAAGCAGGACAAACGACACGTCTGCAGCCACGGGTGATTTTTGACTTCTAACCGTTCTCGTCAAACCTAAAAGAATTAACGCTGTAGCGACGCCAAGCCCGATGTGGACGGGTGTTAGCATGGCTGGGTCTGCCATTTCCATCCTCATCGCTACTCCTTGTGCGAGCTGAGCTGCTGTAAGGGCGAGTATGAGGGTCATCGCTCTCGTTATCATGGGTTGACGGTTGTAGGAGGCTGTTTAAAAACCTAAAAACATGGATTATGTTAAAATGACGTTCTTAAACCGTTTTGAATGTTAAATCGACGAAGATAACGATTAAATATTGGCTTATTACCATAAGTCTTCTTGTTGATGAGGTGGAACAAAACATGCAGGAAGCAATGCCGAAACAGTGGGCGATGACTAAAGAGGACGTGTTCAAAGCCATCGAGAAGCATGACATCAAGTTCATAGACCTCCAGCTGACAGACGTGCTGGGAAAACTCCACCACATCACCATCTCCACACGCTACCTAGACGACAATACTTTCACCGAAGGGGTTGCAAAGCTTGACGGCTCATCGATAAGGGGTTTTGCGGAAATCCACGAGTCAGACATGCTTCTACGACCCGACCCGTCTACCTACGCCGTGATTCCATGGAGCCTCGACGGAAAAAAGACAGCCAGAATGCTGTGCGATGTTTACAAAGGGTTCGGGGGCGGGAGGTTCAGCAGAGACCCGAGGTTCGTGGCTCAGAAAGCTGAGGAGTATCTCAAGAAGCTTGGCTACGACACCTCATACTGGGGGCCTGAGATAGAGTTCTTCGTCTTCGACAAAGTGCACTGGGACGCCACTTCCCCATACCAAGGAGTCAGCTACAAAATTGAATCACGCGAAGCAGCTTGGAACGTCGACGGAACATCGCTGCCGATCAGGTTTAAGGAAGGCTACTACCCAGCTCCGCCCCAAGACACTTTGATGGAGTACAGGAACGAGGTCTGCAGAGTTTTGACAGACTACTTCGGCGTCGAGATAGATGCTCATCACCACGAAGTGGCTACTGCAGGTCAGTGCGAGATAGACATGAGGTTCGACACGCTTGTGAAGATGGCCGACAAGGCTCAGACATACAAGTACGCCGCCCGGAACGTCGCAAGCCAGATGGGTATGGTGGCAACCTTCATGCCGAAGCCCATATTCGGCGACAACGCATCAGGAATGCACGTACACGTAAGCCTCTGGAACAAGGGAGTGAACCTCTTCTACGACGAAAACGACCCGTACGCCGAGCTCAGCCAGACAGGCCGCTACTTTGTGGGAGGGTTGCTGGAGCACAGCAGAGCCCTTGCGGCGATAACCAACCCAACGACAAACTCTTACAGAAGGCTCGTGCCCGGATACGAAGCGCCTGTCTTCATCGCTTGGAGCAGGTCAAACAGGTCAGCCAACGTCCGAGTCCCCGTCTACTACAAAGGCCGTGGAGGAATGAAGAGCAAGAGGATTGAGTTTAGGACGCCCGACACGTCTTCGAACCCGTATCTCTGCTTCGCAGCCATGGCTGCGGCAGGCGCCGACGGAATCAAGAAGAAGATAGACCCGGGAGACCCAGTCAACGAGGACATCTACAAACTCAGCCCCGAGAGACGCAGTCAGCTGGGGATAAAGGAGCTTCCCGGCAACCTGCGGGAGGCTGTCGAAGAGCTGCTTAGCGACAGCGAGTTTATAAAACCAGTGATTTCAGAGGACTTGATAGAGGTGATGACTGAGCTTCAGCTCAAGTCGTTCATAGACGTCAGCACCAAGCCGCATCCATACGAGTTCTACCTCTACTTCGACGTGTGAAGCAACATGGTTAAGGCCTACGTGCTTGTTTCTACAAAGCCGGGGACATCGGAAGAGGTGACGAACTATCTCAGAGAGGCTAGGAACGTGAAGGGAGTTGTTTCAGCCGACTCGGTCTTCGGAAGATACGACGCAATAATAACCGTTGAGGTGTCTGACCTGCCCCAGCTTTCGCAGCTGATTTACAAGGTTATTGAAAAAATCCCCAACGTTGTCAAAACCGAGACATGCATCGTTCTTTTCGGCGAGGGAGGGAAATGAATGGCGAAGGTCATGGCCTACGTTCTCGTCCAGACGGAGCCCGGAACCTCTCATGAGTTAGTGGCTTCCCGAAGCGTTCCAGGAGTCAGGATGGCTCACAGCGTTTTCGGACGATACGACGCTGTTTTGGTTGTTGCTGCAGACAACCTAACAGAACTCTCTAAGAAGGTCTACGAAGCTGTTGGTAGGCATCCTCACGTCGTCAAGGTTGAGACGCTCATATGCATGCCCATGATGGCTGAGCAGCCTCCGAAGAAGCGTGAGGAGCTTCGCCTAGTCACCTCGTTCCACTGCCCAAGCTGCCACGCCCTCAACGAGGTTGGGTCTAAGGTCTGCTTTTTCTGCGGCTACAGCTTCGCCTAACACACATTTATATTAACGGCTTAATCTTTTATTTGGAGCGGTACATGCCGATTGCCTTTCTCCTTCTCAACGTGAAGCTGGGCCATGAAGATGATGTTATTAACGCTTTAAAGTCGATAAAGGAGGTTAGATACGCTCAGCGTGTTTACGGTGTGTACGACACGGTTGTGAAGGTGGAGGCGGATTCGATGGAAGCTCTTAAGCAGGTTGTCAACTCGAAGATTAAGAGGATAGAGAACATCACTTCGGTTGTTTCGTTGATTGTCATGGGTTGAGGGGTGGTTCGGGCCCGGGTTTACACGCATGGCTGAGGTCCGCCGGTTCACGATACCAAAGGGGGAGGTTGACCACATAGAGTTCAAGGAGAGGCTCATACCCGAAATCCATCTCAGAGTTGAGAAGAGGCAGAAGCTCGCCAGCCAGATGAAGCACAGGCTTGAACTCGGCGACGGCACAGCTGTTTACATCCTCGGAGTAAGAGACGACGGAACCTCGGCAGGCATTTCGGAGATCGAGCTTGAGGAGAGTTTGAGCGTGCTGAAGCAGATTGCAGCAGACTGCGGGGCCTCAGTCGTGAAGGTTGAAAGGTTCAGCGAGAACGGCGGGGTTATCGCTAAGGTTTTGTTGTCTTCGAGCGCTGAGCCGAGCAGCAACCATGTAGTGGTGTCCGTGGCCGGCCACGTCAACCACGGCAAGTCAACCTTCCTAGCATGCCTGATAACGGGTGAAAAAGACGACGGCAGGAAATGGCTTTACCTAGACACGCTCCCCCACGAGGTTGAGAGAAACCTCTCGGCAGACCTTCACTTCGCCGTCCTAGGGTTCAAAGAAAACAGGCCTTACTTCGTCAAGAACCCGCTTGACAGGAACGAGAGGAGCAGAGTGATGCGTGAGTCTGACAAGATAGTGAGCTTCGTAGACACCGTGGGGCATGAGCCTTGGCTGCGGACAACGATTAGGGGGCTGCTGGGGCAGGAAATCGACTACGGCATTCTGGTCATAGCCGCTGACGACGGCCCTACACACATCACGAGAGAGCATCTTGGGATTATGCTGGCGATGGAGCTGCCTGTCGCAGTGTGCATAACGAAGATAGACAAGGTGAAGCCTGAGAGAGTTGAGGCGGTCGAGAAAGAAGTAAGCTCTTTGCTGAAACGGGTCGGCCGCATACCTATCTCCATAAACTCTGAAGCAGACATAAGCCTAGTTGCTGACAAGCTGGCGGTAGTGGTTCCGCTGCTGAAGACATCCGCTGTCTCGAGGGAGGGGTACGACTTGGTCTACAACTTCCTCCGCTCTCTTCCAGTCAGGCCCAGACGCTCCGACCAGCCCTTCCTTCTCTACGTTGACAGAGTTTACAACGTCGAGGGTGTCGGAGCCGTTGTCTCAGGCTCGGTCAAGCAGGGTATGCTGAGGGCCGGGTCGGAGCTTCTGATAGGGCCAACCGCCAAAGGCAGATACGTTAAGGTCAGGGCCAGAAGCATAGAGATGCACTACACACGGTTGACCGAAGCTCAGCCCGGCTGCATAGTCGGCATCGCCGTCAAAGGCGTTCGTGAGGATTTGATTAAACGTGGAATGGTTCTCTGCGACCCGTCGCTGGAGCCCCGCAGCGTCTGGAGCTTCGAAGCAGACGTGACCGTCTTGTCGCATCCAACACGCATAGGCGACGGATACGAGCCTATAGTCCACGCCCACACCATAGCTTCTACGGCTAGGGTTAAGATGGTTGACAAACCCTACCTGAAGGCTGGAGAGTCTGGGAAGGTTGAGATGCGCTTCAAGTACAGGCCTTTCTACCTTCAGACGGGCGACAGGTTTGTCTTCAGAGAGGGTAAGACTAAGGGTATAGGCGT
>JANWZU010000149.1 GCA_025054795.1 Candidatus Caldarchaeum sp. | reverse complement strand
CTAGCTCTCACGCTGTTGTCTGCTGGAGCGTTAACCTCGCCTCTGAACACCTCGTTGTCACCCATCCTGACGACAAGCGTGTATGTTCTCGAACGTATCAAGCCGAAGTTCAGCTCACCGTTAGAGGCGCTGGTAGGGTCTCCGTACTGCGTGTTTCCCCTGAAAAGCCTGCCCTCAAGGTTTATTCCCGTAATCAGGTCTACGCCGTCGGCGTCGAACACACGCACCCTATACCTTACAAGGTCTGTTCGAGCGACGTGGTCCACGGTTCCGCTGCTTACAGTTATAGGGGAAGTAGTTTGGTAGACTGTTTCTCCACGGTAGTCGACGTTAAGCTGGTAGTCTCCGGCTGGTAGGCGGTCGATCAAGGCGTTACCTGACAAGTCTGTGTCTGCTGAGGCGAAGCCTGTGGTGTTGCCTGTCTGCCTTATTCCATACCATACTCTGACTGTTGCGGATGGAACTGGGTTTCCGTCAAGGTCTTGGACGATGGCACGGATGCTGAACAAGTTAAGCGTGAGGGTTAACGGCGACCCGGTGAAATCTCTGGTGAAAACTCCCACGTCGTAGCCTCGGTATGATGTTGATATGGTGTAGGTCGTGTTGGGCATCATCGGAATCGTTGCAGAGCCGTCGCCACCCGTGAGAGTTGTGTTCGTGTAGGGACCGTAGACGACGCTGAGCCTGACGTTTGGCACGGGGTTGCCTAAGGCGGTTCTCACGTTGATTCGCATGGGGTTGACGTTGACTCTCAAAGTCACCTGAGCCGGGTTTGAAGGGTTGACTTTGGTTGCGTTGAAGAGAGGATGGTTGTAGACCGAGACGCCTCGGAAAATTACTTGGAAGGATGAGTTTGCCTTGCGGTTCAAGGTGTTTACTGTGACTTGGCCGTTGGCGTCTGTCGGCGTAGCCCAGTCTGTTCCGTTTATTCTTATGATGGCCCATCTGATTGGCTGTGAGCCGTCGGCTGTTCTGATGGTGAACGTCACGCCTGTCTGGGCTTCGGCTTGGGGTATGCTGGCTATGTAGAGGAGGCTTGAGGCTAGGACGGCCACGGCCAGCAGCAGGGCCTTGGCGCCGGCGTAGAAACCCATGCAAGAAAGAGGACCTTGCTTAAATATATGCTGTGATGTTTCGAATGTTCTCAAGCTTTTCAACGTCTTACTTAACGGTAGGACGAGGCTATCGTGTCGAGCGTCCACTTAACCGAGTTAACTATCTCCCTTAGCCTCTGCTCCTCCCTGTAGTTCTTCACGATGAGCTCCCGGGCGGTGTCGCCGTCGTAGACAACTTCGTAGCTCAGCACGTCGGACTGACCCAGCTTGCCTTCGCTTACTTTCTGAAGGTCGGCTTCACGCATCGAATCCAGCACCTTCCTCAGCAGGAAGGATGAGAAAGGCCTCATCTCCTGCGTCACACGTATCTCGGGGTTGAAGACTATGCGGGCCTCCCGCTCCCTCAGCGACATGGTTGCCAGCAGGCTTCCAGACCGGCTTCTAATCATCCGGAGAGCCGCCGCCTCCTTCTCCACAGCCTCCGGCGGCTGAGCCTTCTTGAAGCTCTTCGCAGACAGCTCCCTGTCGACTATCTCCAGCAAAGTCTTCAGGCTTTCCATCTCGTGCTCGAGGTCGGCCAGCCTCTGCTCGAGAAACGTCTTTAGCTCGGCCAGCCTCTTCACCTCTGCGTCCTCGGTCTGCAAACCCAGCCTTGATAAACCACAGCCGTAAATAAGCCTTAACACAGCCCTACTGCATGCATGTTGCAGTAATGCCGTTGAAGACCTAAAAAGAGGCAAAGACAACGGTGAGAACGAAGCTTGTCTCATCGACGCTGTTTTTAAATCAATTTATATTGATGAAGCTAGGTATAAGGCGAAATGTCCATAAGGATAATTCTCCCTTAAGGAGTTGGAGAGAAGGTTTAGGGAGCTTGCTATGAAGAAGTTCGGGTACGGCAGAGGTGCGCTCAGTAAAGCAGCAACAGAAGCGATAAGCAACTGGATACAGAATGCGGAGGAGGCGGAGAGAACCGGGTTTGAAGGCGACCCGGTTGATGCGATAGCTGGAGTTCTCTCAGACATCGACATGCAGTCCGTCGAGCTGCAGCACAGAGCATCTGAGGCATGGAGGCTTAGGGTGCTCAAACATGCACCTAATCGACACTAACATCTTCCTCGAAGTTCTGCTTGGGAGAGAGAAAAGCGGAGAATGTAAACAGTTTCTCAAGCTGGTGAGGGACGGCAAGATAAACGCCATAATGACAGATTTCTCAGTACACTCCATAATAGTCGTGTTAGACGGGTTCAAGAAGCTCGGAGCGCTGAAAACATTTCTGACAAGCTTAACAGCTTATAAAGGTCTACGAGTGTATTATACAACTCTGGCCGACGAGGTGAAGGCTGCGGAAATCGAATTAACATCTGGGCTGGACATGGACGACGCCATACAATACTCGGCAGCTTTATCGAATCAAGCGGAATCGATAGTCTCTTTTGACAAACACTTTGACGGGTTGAAAACACCGAGGAACGAGCCTAAGAACCTGCTGAAATAGCTCCATCATAAACCGACAAAGCTGACCGTCTGCTAGGAGAAGTAAATAAGCTTTGAAACCGGCCCCATGGTCTTCTGGGATTAGATTGTAAATAGGGAAAACCTTTTCGAAACAATTATATTGAGTGATATGGAAATATTATGTGGAGCCATGTCCGAGTACAGAGTTGATGTTCTGGTTGTTGGAAGCGGTGCGGCGGCGCTTGTTGGCGCCCTAGCTGTTGGACACGCAGGCTTCAAGCCTTTGGTGGTTGAGAAAACCGAGCTGGTCGGCGGTTCGAGCGCCATGTCGGGTGGAGGGGTGTGGATACCGAACAACCCCGTCTCGAAGCAGGCGGGCATCAGCGACTCTTTCGAAGAAGCTTGGACATACCTGACCAACGTCGTCCCCGAGGCGGGAGAAGCAACAGCACCTGAAAAGCTCCGGGCCTTCCTCAACAACGGCCCCGAGTTCGTCAAGTTCCTGCAGGACTTGGGGTTCAAGTGGAGGGCTTCGGTAGGCTACCCAGACTACTATCCAGAGGCTCCGGGAGGCTCGGCCAGAGGAAGGTGCATCGAAGGCGCTGTGTTCGACGGCAGGAAGCTCGGCGAATGGAGGAAGAAGCTGCGGAAGTTCCCGGGGGCCCCGCCCATGCCCATACACACCAACGAGGCTTGGAAAATGTTCCTCGCCAGAAGCTCCATGGGCATGGGTGCGTTCCTACGCCTCGGAGCCCGGCTCATAGGCTACAGCTTGACAGGCCGTGTGCCGCTGACCATGGGAGGCTCGCTCATAGGCCAGCTTCTCTACCTGTGTCTGAAGAAGGGTGTCGAGGTTTGGCTTGAGTCGCCTCTTCAGGAGCTGGTTGCGGAAAACGGCCGTGTGGTAGGAGCCGTCGTCCTCCGTCAAGGAACGCCTGTCAAAGTTCTGGCCCGTGGAGGTGTTCTGCTGGCCAGCGGCGGTTTCGAACACAGCCAAGAGATGCGTGAAAAACATCTGCCAAACCCATCCAGCACGGAATGGACGGTCGGCGCACCCGGCAACACAGGAGACGCAATACGGGCAGCCGTCAAGATAGGCGCCAAAGTTGCTCTGATGGACAAAGCTTGGGGAGGCCCCGTAGCCATCACACCCGACGGCAAAACCTCTTTCATCCTAGCTGAACGCTCCCTGCCCTTCGGCATCATCGTCGACGCACACGGCGAGAGGTTCATGAACGAGTCGGCCTCCTACGTCGACTGCTGGCACAGCATCTACAGACATCATAGAAAAACATCCGCAGCAATTCCGTCGTGGCTTGTCATCGACAACAAACACCGCTCCCGCTACTTGTTCGGAATGCTGATGCCGGGCCGAACGCCTGAGAAAGCAACGGGGCCGAAGTACCTCGTCAGAGCGAACACGCTGGAGGAGCTTGCAGGCAAGGTCGGCGTGGATGGAAAAGGCTTGGTGAAGACTGTTGAGCGTTTCAACGAGATGGCTAGGAAGGGCAAAGACGAAGACTTCCGCAGAGGCGACAGCGTCTACGACCGGTTCTACAGCGACCCACGTGTCAAGCCCAACCCCAACCTCGGCCCGCTCGACAAACCACCCTACTACGCAACAGCCATCTACCCCGGCGACCTAGGAACATGCGGCGGCCTGCTGACCGACGAAAACGCCCAAGTAATCCACGTAGACGGCCATCCGATAAAAGGCCTCTACGCAGCAGGCAACACAACGGCGTCCATCTTCGGCGGAACATACCCGGGCCCCGGATCAACCCTCGGCCAAGCGTGCGTCTACGCATACATCGCAGCCAAAAACATCGTGCAAACACTGAAGCACGGCAGCTAGCGCCCAACAGCCAAGCCGTCTCACATGCTCAAGGCCTAGACAACAGTCTCCTGATGGTCCGCAGCTCCTCCAGCATTTCAGCCCCTAAGTCTCCTGTCTCGAAAAGCCTCCTTCCACGAACCCTGGCCAAAACCTTCTCCCGCAGCTCTCCTGCGTTGTCTACATGAAGCATGCTGGCCTCGGCTCTCCGTGTACCTGGGCCCGCCGCTCCCCCAGCATAACCCGTGTACCCGGCTGTGTGAACATCAACTGACGCTATTCCGAGAAAACGTGAGATCGGGCCTTGCACCACGTCAACCGACATGACCCTTGAGTAAGGGACGGTGTGAACCATCTTCCACCAAACACCACGCCTAACAACAACCTCCTCGTCGCCCAGCTCGTAAACAAGCGACTTGACGTAGTTGAAGGCCCAGTAAACGTAAAGCAGCGCCGCAGCCGTCAGAGGAGCGAAAATGACAGCCAACACAACCGGCAGAAGGCCCGGCGCATTAACGTAGACAACCCACGAAGCGACAGAACCAAACACAACAAGCGGAGCCAGACCAACCAGCAGATAAACCACGTAAAGCTTCAGGGCTTTCTCACTCGGCTTAAAAACCTCAACCATGGCTAAACATGCATCAGCCTCCTATAAAACCCAGCGGCAAAAGCCGTGCCCAAAAAACGGTACAAAGATGATACAAATTATATAAACCTATGACATCCATATACAGAAAACCCATGAAAAGCACAGAAGCCAAAGCCATAAAGATTCTAGCCGAAGGCCCTGCAGACCTCCGCCAGTTAGCATTCAAACTAGGCGTCAGCCGTGTACAAGCCTACAGAGTGACGAATTCCCTGTCGAGAAAAGGTTGGGTGGAAAGGGGGAACGGGGTTTTCTCCATAGCTAAAAATCCGGTCGGAAAAGCCCTCCTGACGGTAGCACAGCGCTACGATGTATCAAGGATTCTAAAGGGCCCGTCGCCCGACATACTAAGCGCCCTCCTAACTCCTAAAAAATTCAACGAAATCCTCCAAACCACAGGCCTTTCCGAATCAACTCTGCGGAAAACCCTAACGAGTCTGATGGAGGTTGGAGTCGTAAGAAAAATAGAGCAACGCTATCAACTCATATATGATGAAGCGCTCCAACTCTTCGCTACACTTTTGAGGATGACAAAATGGCTTGACGCCGTAGAAGCCGAGGCCGCTGTTCTTTACTCCAACGATTTCATCATCAAATCAGTTCCACGCAGATTGCAAGCAAAGGGAGAGTTGACGGCTTTTTCCCGTTTCAAAGACTACGGCGTGCTCTACATCACGGAACATGATTACTATGTTTACCCCTCTACAAGAATAGGGCCCGAAGAGGTTCTAGTTCACGGACTGCTCGCATCGAAGACCAAACAAGAAAGAACGATGTGCGCCGTCTTCTACATGGCCAACAGAACGAACATAGACCTGTTAAGAGCGAGAAAAATAGCCAAGAAAACACCTGCGATAAGCGTTCTGCTTGATTTAGAGAGCTACGTGGAAGGTCTTCCAGTAGAGAGCCCCGACAATTTCCTTCCATGGAATGAGTTCAGAGACCTTTGTTCACAGTACGGAATCAAGGTCCATCCATCACCCACTGCAGAAGAGATAATGTCCAACATAGAAAGATGGGCTAGGGAGGTTGAACGTGAAACCACAGTCTATCTTTTAGGCGGAATAAACATGGTCATCAGACGCATAAAGCCGTCGACAAAAGACATGGACATCTTAGTCAGGAGCAGAGAAGACTACCAAACAGTTGAGAAGGCACTATCAGCTGCAGGTTTTCAAAAAACAGCAGAATGGACGCAGGGAGACCGGAGAGCAAACCCGAGCAACATCTTCGTACACCCGACTTTAATGAAGGTAAACGTTTTCACGGAGGAGGTGGTGAGAGTGAAAGTTTCGCAAAAAATTCTGGACCGAGCTACTTTCGGGTTCATATTCGGTAAACTGAAGCTGATGCTACTAGACCTCAACGACGTTGTTTTTCTAAAACTTTTGACATCGAGGGAAAGAGACATAGGCGATGCAGCCGAAACAATCCGAAGACATGGAGTCGACTGGAGGAAAATAATAGAGGAAACTCAGAACCTGCCGAAAGAAATTCTAGCGGAAAAATCATTCACCATCCTCGACAACTTAGACATGCTGGAGAAAAATTACGCAATCCGACCGCCTAGAAAAATAGTGAACCTCTTGCGTAAAACAGCTGTAGACAAAGCCATCGAACATC
>JANWZU010000117.1 GCA_025054795.1 Candidatus Caldarchaeum sp. | reverse complement strand
TCTTCGCAGAAACAGGAACAAACACCTGTGTATGTTTCTTCGAGAGAAAGCTTCGGCCCTCCGAGGAGGACCAGATTGTTGAGGCGATGAAAATCTCGACTGAAGGTGAGAGGAAGAGGGTGTACAGGCTTTCTAAGAAATTTAAGTGGAGGGCAGGCTCCGAATTCTACGAGTTCGTCGAGAGGTTCAGGGCTGAAAAACCGCTGACCTTCCGATACTATTTGATGAAGAGAGAGGTTGATGCCAACAGAGGAGACCACGAGGTTGTTTTGCTTGACGTGAACAGCTACAAGAAACGTGTCGTAAAAGTCAACAAACTGCTGCACGACCGAATCAAGAGCAACCCTCTCTTCCTCAAGACGCTTGACACAGGCAGGGTTGAGGGAAGGGCCGGCCTCTACGAATGCAGAGAGGCCTTGGGAGTTGACGGCATAATGGTTTCTAAAAACTACACATACAGAACGCATCCTATTCAAATTTTCTTCGACAAACCGCTGACCCACGATGAGCAGATGTTTGTCAAAGAATGGTTCAACCATGTTTTGAACAGGCTTCGAGAGGAGCTGGACAGCGACTTCATGACCACATACCGAGAGTCGACAAAATACTACACCAGAAAATATCTGGGGCTAAATCAGGCAAGAGCTCTGATAGAAACGTGTCCTTTGCTTGACATCAGCTCCGAAGAGCGGAAGAGCATAGAATCCCTTGATGAATGGATAGCAAAATATTTAGAGAATAGGAAAACCAGTAAATTAGATGCTCAAAAACAACATACACTACTGGAATATCTCGGCCGAAAACCCTGAGCCGATAGTTGATGATGATTATTTTGTTGATTTAAAAATCAACAGCAGCCAGATGGAAACAATAAGAAAAATCAGAGAAACGATAAGGCGTGTTTGTCAGACACGTGTGTTCGACGAGGTTTCGTTGAAGCTTTTGGTCAGCTTTCTAGAGTTGGATGGTGCTCAGTACACGGAATTCACAGCTTACATGAACGCATTTGACGTCTCTCTGTCTGTTTTCAACAGATGGGAATACCGTCAGAAGCTGGATGCACTCAAGAAGATATTGAAGAAATACTGTGAAAGCAGGTTTTATGTGTATGCAGCGATTCAGGTTGATGATGCCGCTATACCGCAGGCTATGTTGGACAAGGGAGCGTCTAGGGCGAAGAGTGTGTCGGGTAAGGTTAAGATTAAGAAAATACTCGAGGATTACGGACTAATCGAAGTTAAGAGTCTTGAAGGTTTTAGCAAAGGGGACAGATGCTTCATCGACTTAGACCGTTCGGCAGCTAAGCTCAGTTTTAGTGTGGGGTCCGGGTTGGAGAAGAATCCTGATTTTCAAATCAAAATAAACGACCATGTGTTAATCGTTGAGGCTAAACATCTGAAGGAGTCTGGCGGTGCTCAAGACAAACAGCTCTCGGAGCTATGCGCTCTTATTGCAAACAAAGCTCAGGCTGGGCTGCATTTTGTCGCTTTTTTAGACGGGGTTTACGCGAACAGGTTTTTTATTAAAGAACACAAGTATTCTGAGGATGCGTTAGAAATTTTACGGAGGAACCCTAACAACTTTTTCGTCAACACAGCGGGGTTCAAACGCCTTGTGGAGGATTTGTTGAGTTGAGGCTTTCCGCTGATTAATGCGTCTTTTAGGTGTTGAAGCTTGATTGCCTCTAGCTAGACCGGGTTAAATACATAAGCGGAGTTGTGTTTAAATTAAGCTTATTACGTAATTATTTGTTAATGTGGTTGAGCTATGGTTAAGCATATACTTGTGACGCTGTCGGACGAGCAGTACAAGTGCGTGTCGTTCCTCCGGAACAAGATGGGAACCAGCGACGCTGAGGTGTTGAGGAACATTTTCCTGTCTTGGCTTGCTGAGAAAGCCATGATAGGCTGCTGGGAGACTGAGAAAGCTGTGGAGGAGTTCCAGAAGCGCTGGATGGAGAGGAAGGAGTCCAAGACGACGGTCTGAGCCGGCTGAGAAGCCTATGACTTTCAGCGACACGCTGGTAAAGGGCAGGGGTTTAGCTGAGTTCATAGGAAACACTCCTCTGATACGTTTGAAAATGCTGGAGAAGCCGGGAGTGAGGGTTTTCGGAAAATGCGAGATGTTCAACCCCGGAGGCTCTGTAAAGGACAGGCCTGCACTCAACATAATTCTGGACGCTGAGAAAAAAGGCCTGCTCACTCCCCGTAAAACCCTGTTGGACGCCACTTCAGGCAACACCGGAATAGCCTACGCCATGCTCGCAGCCTCCATGGGCTATTCGGTCAAGATGGTTGTCCCCTCTAACATCTCGAAGGTCAAGCTGACTAAGATGAAGGCTTTCGGAGCCGAGGTAGTTATGACGAACGCACTCGAGGGGATGGAGGGGGCGATAAAAAGGGCTAGAGAGTTTTACGAGGAAGAACCTGAAAGATACTTTTACGCCGACCAGTACAGCAACCCAGCAAACCCCGAAGCCCACTACCGGTCAACGGGGCCTGAGATATGGATGCAGACGTCCGGCATGATAACCCACCTAGTCGCAGGCGTCGGCACCTCCGGAACTCTTCAAGGCACGGCGCTTTTCCTAAAGCAGAAAAACCCTCAGCTGCGGGTCGTAGAGGTTCAGCCTGAAAGCGAGTTTCACGGAATCGAGGGTCTTAAATTCATGAGCTCAGCCGCTAGGCCTCAGCTCTATCGGGAAGACATAGCCGACGTTAAAATGTTAATCGAGACTGAGGAGGCTGTTGAAACGATGAAGAAGCTTCTGCGAGCAGGGATACCCGCAGGCGTGTCAGGCGGGGCTGCTGCAGCGGCTGCCTTGAAGCTGGTGAACGAGGTTGACAACGGGTTGGTGGTGGTGATTCTTCCCGACGGCGTCTCCAACGTTTTCCAAAGAGAGGATACTCTGAAATGATCATCGAGCGTGGTGTTCTTGAGAGAATTTTCAAATCCTGCGAAACCGGCTACCCATACGAGGTGGCTGGCCTGATGCTGAGCAACTCGGGCGGCCGGGTTGTCGAAATACTCCCCGTCTCCAACGTCCACGAAGACGACAGAAGGGTTAGGTACAGGGTTGACCCCATGGAGTACTACAGGGCTGAGAAAAAAGCCGAGGAGCTAGGTCTCCAAGTAGTGGGTGTGTTCCACTCCCACCCCGACCACCCGGCCCAGCCATCCCGTTATGACCTTGAGCACGCCCTTCCCGGATGGTTCTACCTGATTGTGTCGGTTTACGGCGGCCGGGTCTCGGGCTATGCCTGCTGGCTTGCCATCGAAAACTATGGCGGGAAACGGTTTGTTCAGGAGGTTGTGTCGGCTGAATGACTTCTACTTTATATACAGCTTTTATACTATGGTTGAAGGTGTATGCCTGTAAAGGTTTATCTTCCAACCCCCCTTCGGCAGTATGCTGACGGGCGGGACGTGGTTGAAGTTGAAGGCTTGACTGTCGGAGAGGTTTTGAAAAAGCTTGTTGAAAGGTTCAACGCCTTGCAGAGGCATCTTTTCACGGAGACAGGCTCTGTGCGCAACTTCGTCAACGTTTTTCTCAACGACGAGGACATCCGCTATCTAGAAGGCCTTCAGACCAAGATTAAGGACGGCGACACGATATACATCATTCCGTCGATCGCAGGCGGCTTAAGCATGGCTCACGCTGTGTCGATAAGCCGGAAGCTCGGCCGAACCGTCAGAGAACACGGACGCATAACGGTACCGATGAAGCTCATCAAGAAAGCAAAAAAAAGAGAGATCTCTCTAGTAATCGACGACGTGAAGTACGTCTTCGAGCCCGACAAATACGGCAGGATCTACCTGCCTCCAGTCCTCCGAGAGAGGCTGGCTAACATGACTGCTTTCGAGATCTCTCTGGTTAACGGCGAGCTTTTTCTCAAGTTCAGAAGGTTCTGACAACAGGTGCGCTGCGTCATGCCGAAGTACGTGATAACCCTAGAGTCTGACGATGTAGAGGTCTCGTGTGAGGCTGCGTCGAAGGAAGAGGCCCTTTCCCATGTCGATGACTTGGTAGAGATTCAGAAAGCTGTTTTAGAAAAGCTTAAGCAGAAACCCAAGGCCGGGGTCTCGAGGCGGCGGGGTAGGTCGGAGGCAGTCGAAGTGCTGAGGGTTCTCGAGGAGCAGCTTATTCCTTCGTCTTTCTTCAGCCAGCCCCGATCAACGGGAGAGGTTAGGGAGAAGGTGGCTGAGCTTGTCAACGTGAAGTTTCAGAGCAGGAAGGTCAGCCAAGCGCTAGGCATTCTTCATCAGAAGAACATACTCGCAAGAGTGGGTTTGAGAGGAGACTACAAATACTATCTTAAGAAGAAGTAGGTCATAGCTATGTCTCAGGTTCTGCAGGCCGCTAAGGCTTACTTCCTGCTGACCAAGCCTAATGTCTGGTGGCTTTTGGCTTTCACGGGGGCTGCGGGAATAGTTGCAGCTTCAAACGGTCTGCCAAACCCTTCTACGTTCGTTCCATCGCTGCTTTCAATAGTTCTGGGTGTGGCTGGGACGGAAGCCACGTCCAACTACATGGAGAGGTCTCTCGACTCCGTGATGAAGAGGACAGCCCGCAGAGTTCTTCCCCGAGGTTTGATAACCCCTGAGTGGAAGGCTTTGGCTTTTGGATTGGCTTTGATGGCTGCTTCGCTGATTCTAGCTCTTTCGATAAACTGGATGGCTTTCGTCTTCATGTTCACGGGAATGTTCAACTACTTGGTGATGTATGTTCTGTGGGCTAAGAGACGCACTCCGCTGAACATAATAATCGGCAGCTATGCTGGAGGAGCTCCGCTTATGGCCGGATATACTTCCGTAAGCTTCTGGCCAACCGCTGAGGCGTGGATCTTAGCGGCTTTGATAGTGTTGTGGATCCCACCGCACATCTGGAGCCTAGCCCTCATCTACCGAGAAGACTACAAGAAAGCTCACATACCGATGCTTCCCGTCGTGGCCTCGGAGGCCACGGCCATCAGATGCATCTCGTCCACGACCATACTCTCGGTTCTGTTCACTTTTCTGCTCTACGTTCTTTATCCCGCTAAGTACGGCTTGATTTACTTGGCTGCGGCTGTGTTGAGCGGAGCTGCGATAGCGTTTCCCGCTGCTGCGTTAATGTTCAACCCAACTAGGAGAGTAGCTTACATTCTTTTCAAGCTTACCAGCCCGCAGCTTTTCATCATCATGCTCGCAGTAATGCTGGACAACCTATTCTGAGCTGCCGTAGCCTCCTCCGCCCGCCGTACGTATGACAAGGGTGTCGCCTTTCTCCAGCACCGCCACGTCCTTCGACTTCAGCCTGACTATCTCACCGCTGTGTTTGATGATTAGGTATTCGCTGGGCGCTCCGTCTCCACCTCCTTGAAGACCCCAAGGCCTGTTCCTAGACCTCTCGCCCATCACAGCAACGTTGATCCTAGCCAAGGCTGTGAAGCTTCTCTCAATCCCCATTCCGCCCCTCCATCTTCCTACTCCTCCGCTTCCGTCTCTCAGCCTGTAGGACTTGAAGAGAACGGGGTAGTAGTGCTCGATGACCTCTATCGGCGTGTTGAGCGTGTTAGTCATGTGGCAGTGGATTCCGTCAACTCCGTCAAGCCCTTTCCTAGCACCTCCTCCGCCGCCGATTGTTTCGTAGAAGGCCCATGCTTTCCCGGTTTCGGGATGGATGCCGCCCATCATCAAGTTGTTCATGCTTCCGTTGCTGGCTGCCGGAACTTTATCGGGCATGACTTGAGCTAGGGCCTTGAACAACACGTCCACAATCCTCTGGCTTGTCTCTAGGTTTCCCGCTGCGACTGGAGCGGGCTTGACGGGGTTGACGATGGTTCCGGATGGCGCGTGGATGGAGAGGGTGCGGAGGAAGCCGTCGTTAAGCTGTATTTCAGTGGTCAGAATCGTCTTCAACGAATAGGTTGTTGCCGCCGTCGTCACGCCCAGAACGGCGTTGAGAGGCTTGTCCACCTGTCTGTCTGTTCCGTCGAAGCTTACTTCAAAGCCTTCGCCGCTTATCGAGAGCTTGGCCTTTATCGTCAAGTCTCTGTCTTCAAGCTCAAGGTAGTCCTCTCCGTGCCATGTTCCGTGTGGAATTTTAGCCAGCTCAGACTTGACCAGCAGAGTTGTTCTTTCAAGTATCTGTTCGACGGCTTCGTTGAACACTTTGAGCGAAACCTTGTCAATAAGCTCGAGAACCTTCTTCTCACCCATCAGGTTGGCCGCCACCTGGGCCCTCAGGTCTCCCAGCGTTATTTCGGGCATGCGGGTGTTGGACTTTATTATCTCTACAACGTCGTCAACCAGCTTGTCGCCCTCCATCAGCTTGACAGGCGGTATGACCAGACCCTCCTGCCAAAGCGTCTCAGCCCTGATCGTGATGCTTGAAGGGTCCATGCCTCCTACGTCGACTTGATGCGCCTTGTTGGCAACGTAGGCCACGAGGCGGTTGTTGTAGAAGATGGGCCTTATGGTTGTGACGTCGTTCAGATGTGTTCCGGCTATGTAGGGGTCGTTGAGGACGAACATGTCGCCGGGCGAGACCTCAACGCCTCTCTCCTCAAGATACTTGAGCGTGTTCTTCAAGCCTAGCGGAAGCGAGCCTATGTGGACGGGGATGTGCTCGGCCTGCCCTATCAGCCGGCCTTCGGCGTCGAGTATGGCGCAGCTGTGGTCGGCTCTCTCCCTGATGTTGGGTGAGAAGGCTGACTTTCTGAGAGCGACGCCCATCTCCTCTGAGATGTAGAGGAGGCTGTGCCTAACTATCTCGACTGCTATGCTCATCGCCTCATCACCATGCATCCTGTTTCGTCAACGACAGCCCTCCAGCCCGGGGGAACGACGGTCGTCGAGTCATACTCTTCAACTATCGCAGGGCCCTCAACCACATCTCCAACACCGAGATACTCACGCCTAACAACAGAAGCCTCAACAAAGTCGTCTTCGAAGAACACACCCCTAGTCCTCCTCTCCCGACGGCCAGCCCCGGTCGGACGCTGCGTCAGCACAGGCCTTCTCGAAGGGACTACGACGGCGACCCGTACGGCAACCATCTCGACGTTCTCTCCTGAATGCGTGTATCCGTATGTTGCTTCATGCTTCTCCTCGAAAACCTTTAAAGCGGTTCTGAGGCTGAAAGGCCTTTCTGCTTCGACCTCGATCTCGTAGCCCTGCCCTCTGTATCTGAGGTCTAGGCTTCTGAAGATCTTGGCCTCGCTCACGTCCATCCTCTTCGACAGCTCGGAAAGAGCTTTTGACTCAATTTCTCGGAAGATGTTTTCTACGAGGCTTTCGTCGCCGGGCTCGAGGACTTTGACAAGGCCCTTGAAGTATGTGTACCGCATGTCCGTCATCAGAAGTCCTAGGGAGGAAAACAGGCCCGGGTTCGGGGGAACTACGACGGCCGGTATTCCTATCTGCTGAGCCAGCTCGGCTGCGTGCATCGGCCCAGCACCGCCGAATGCGAAGAGAACAAACTCAGTCGGGTCGAGGCCCCTCTCCAAAGTGACGATGTAAATTGCTCTAGCCATCTGGAGGTTGACGAGCACAAGCGAAGCCCATGCACATTCCTCAACCCCCATCCCAGCTTTCTGAGAGACACGCCGCAACGCCTCCGAAGCAAGATGTTTGTCCAGCTTCATCTCACCTCCGAGAAGATGCTCAACCCTGTTCAGAACGAGGTTTGCGTCGGTAATCGTCGGCATCTGTCCGCCGAGGCCGTAGCACACAGGCCCCGGGTCGGCGCCAGCGCTCATCGGCCCAACTTTGAGAGATCCGCTCGGGTCGACGTCTATGATTGTTCCGCCGCCGGCGCTCACCTCAGCCAAGTCGATCGATGGAAACCTAACAGGGTAGCCGCTTCCCTTAACCATCCTACCTAGGTGCGCTTTACCTCCGACCTCCATCTCGGGGACGTATGTCGGAAGCCCGTCAACAACCACTCCCGCCTTCGCTGTCGTTCCCCCCATGTCGAGGCTTATCACCTTACCGAAACCCGTCAACCCAGCCAGCTTGGCTGCTCCGATGACGCCTGCAGCCGGGCCCGACTCGATACATGAAACAGGCCTGTTCGAGGCCTCGACGACGTCTACAAGCCCTCCCGCCGAGCTCATTATCTGCACGGGCGCAGCTATCCCAAGCTCCTGAAGACCCAGCCTTACTTTCTCCAAGTACCTTGCAACCACAGGTGCAAGCGCTGCGTTGACGACGGTTGTGCTTGTTCTTTCATACTCCCTGTGTTCTGGGTCGACTTCGTAAGACGTGAACACCGGGATTTTGAACCGGCTGGCCAGATAGTTTTTCGCCCTCCTTTCGTTGTGGGGGTTGACGTAGCTGTTGAGGAACGAGACGGCTAACGCATCGACGCCGTCTTTAGCCAAGTGCTCCGAGACCCTCTCCAGCTCATCCTCCCCAACCTCCTCCAACACATTCCCCCTGCAGTCAACTCTTTCACGCACCTCAAGCCGTCTCTCCCGAGGCACAATAGGCTTGGGCCTCTGGTAGAAGAGGTTGTACAGCTCAGCCCTGTTCTGCCTCCCTATTTCCAAAACATCCCTAAACCCAGCCGTCGCCACTAACGCAACCTTCGGAACATTCAGCCCAAGCTGGCCTCTGAAAAGATTCGTACCTATGGTGTTCACGTGCACAACCATCTCGACGGAGCCGGGGTCAACGCCGTCCATCTCCAGCAACTTCTTGACAGCATCGAGAAAACCGCTCTCCGGGTTCAGAGGAGTGCTCCTGACCTTCGCTTTGTACGTCCTGCCAGAGTGGACATGTACTGCGACTAAGTCTGTGAAGGTGCCTCCCACGTCGACGGCTACGTAAACCCCCTCCAACATGCACCGCCAAATCAACTTTGATGCTCTGTTTTTAAGCGTATAGTTGTTAGCTTATCCAGAGTTATTTTTATATAGAGAGCGTAGGTGTCGAGTACTGTAATGTCTCAGCAGAAAGTTGAGGCTGGGCCTTTAGGCAGAGTGTTTGACGAATTCATCAAATGGCTTGTAGAACGGCTTGAGAGGACGCCGATAGTCACTTTCAGGTTTCAGATCCCCCGTCTGGCTGTAAGCCCGTTCGGATATCTCGGCACACTCACGGGTATCGTTTTCCTTCTTCTCGGTATCACCGGAGGCCTTCTCATGCTGTATTACCGTCCGGACGTGAACCACGCCTACAACAGCGTCAAAGAGATTGAGGAGACAATCGAGTTCGGCTTCTTCCTCCGAAACATACACTACCACGCATCAAACGCGATGGTCTTCCTAGCCATAGCCCACCTCTTCTACCAATACTTCAGCGGAAGGTACAAGGTCAAAAACGAGGTAATCTGGGTCACAGGCATCATCCTCGGAACGGTCACGGTGCTTGAAGCCTTCACAGGCTACGACCTGATACTAAACCAGCGTGCGATGCTGGCTGTCAACATAGCCGTCGGGCTGACTAACGCAGCGCCTTTGCTCGGGCCTCAAGTAGCACCCATACTTCTAGGAGGAGGCCTTTACGATCTGATAATCAGGTTCTACGCTTTGCACGTCTTCATCCTTCCGATGGTGATGATTCTCCTAGCCTTGGTCCACTTTCCACGCAACCTCGTCTTCGACCCGCCAGTGGTAGCCGGAGTGATAGGGGCTATACTGATAGCTGGAGGCCTCTACCCCGTTGACCTCGGGCTGAAGTACGACCCCACACGGGCTATAGTGGAGGTGCCTGAATGGTATCTGACGGCGATTTACGCCTTCATCAGAACAGGGCTGGAGAGGTTCACTTCAGGAGCGTTGCTCCCGCTTCTCTTCATACTGTTCTTCCTGCTCATCCCGTTCGTAGACAGGTCTAAGAAGCTGAGCTGGAAGGAGCGGCCGTTCTTGACCGCAGTGGGCCTGACCTCAATAGTGTTGATAGTTGTCACAACAGTCTGGGGCTTCTACACGACGCCGAGGGTCGACGCATTCACAGCCGTCTACATCGAGCCTCTGGTCTTCTACCCAGCCCTCCTCTTCATCGTGGCTGCGACGTTCGTCATAAGCTACAAGTTCATCGCACCTCCGGCAAAGCAGCCCGCCAAGCCGGCTCCACGGACAAGACCCGTGACTATACAGCTTCCGTACGAGTGGTCTGTTAGGCTCATCATGGGTCTTCTGGCCGTGATAGGGGTTCTCTCACTCCTAGCTTTCCAGCAGTACTTGGAGGGGTTGAAGAACCTGTCGCTCTTCAACCTAGGCGTCGTAGTCATGCTGTTCGGTCTGATAGCCCACATCTACAGGCATGCTCTACAACAGATCAAATAAACAGCAAACGCTTTTTAAACCACCAAACACACTGTAGAAATAGAACTTGCAGCTGGTCGACGGGTTCGGCAGAGCCGCTCGTAAGCTTAGGCTTTCAGTCACCGACAGATGTAATTTTAGATGTGATTTCTGCATGCCGCTCCACCCGGTTTGGATGCCTCACTCCGAGATACTCACATACGAGGAGATAGCCCGCGTTGTCAAGATACTGGTCTCGATGGGTGTTTCGAAGATTAGGCTTAGCGGGGGGGAGCCGTTGATGAGGCGGGACATAGAGAGAGGTGTTAAGATGATCAGAGAGGTTCCCGGGGTTGAAAGCATCTCGATAACGACCAACGGCTATTTTCTAGCGGAGAAGGCTGAAGCCCTCAAGCGGGCCGGGCTCGACAGCGTCACGGTAAGCCTCCACAGCCTCAAGCCTGAAAGGTTCGAGGAAATAGTCGGCCGGAAAGACGTCTTTAGCAAAGTCCTAGCCGGACTCGAGAAAGCGAGGGATGTGGGGCTGCAACCTGTCAAGATAAACTGCGTAGTAACAAAAGGATGCAACGATGACGAAATACTGGACTTCGTTGAGCTAGGCCGTCAAAGCGGCATGGTCATCAGGTTCATAGAGTACATGCCGTTCGACGGCAGACACATGTGGAGTACTGAGAAACTGGTCAGCGGGAAGGAGATCATAGCTAAGATTGAGGAAAGGTACAGGCTTGAGAGGCTTCCTCGGGAGGCCGGCAGCACTTCGGTGGCTTACAGGTTCGCCGACGGCTCCAAGGGCATGGTGAACGTCATAACATCGATGACCGAGCCTTTCTGCGGAGACTGCGACAGAATACGCCTCTCAGCCGACGGGAAGATTGTTCCATGCCTTTTCAGCCGGGACGAATACGACGTCAAGAAACTCCTTAGAGGAGGGGGGTCTGACGAGGAGATAGCGGACTTCATCAGAAGAGCTTTCGCCAAGAAATTCGCCGGCGTCGAAACCATGATAAAGACTGGACGTGTGCAGCCTCTAATAAGACCTATGCACACGATTGGAGGCTGAAAAAACTAAATAAACCAAACAACACACTCTAATCAAACATGGTGGACGAAAGATTCTTCGACACCCTCAACTACTGCATATGCAGCGCTGTGAACAAAGCCGTCGGCAAACAAAGGGCCAGAGAAGTTTTCCGAGACGTCGGCAGGTTCCACTTCAAAGCCCTGCGTGAAAACGGCGCTGTCAAGCTCGGAAAAACACCGCTCGAAACACTCGAGAACATAGCTCGCTACCTCGAGAAATCCGGATACATGAACCGCATAGAGATTCGTAAAACAGGAGAAAACGAAGCCATAGTCGACATGTACGGCGTTTCTGTCCTCGACTCCTCCGTCAAACTGACCGACGAAGACAGAGAACCCTCACACATCATGACGAACACGATGTTCGCAGCCCTAGACGAGATGGGCTACGAAGCCGAGCTGATCGACTTGCTGTTCGACAAGGAGGCTAACCATGTTAGGGAGAAATGGATCATCAAGCCAAAGTGAACAGCTTTCCGAGATGCGAGAGGTCTGTTTTGAGCCGCAGTATCTGAACTACGTTCCACAGCGTTGACGAGTTGCTTGAGATGGTTGGCTTTTTCGTATGGTCCTCCACTTTCTTGATAGCCTTGAAGGTGCTCAGGTTTGTGCAGCTTATGAAGACTGCGTCGGCTTCTGGGCTGGTGTTTTCGATCGCCCATCTGGCTACTTCGTCGTCTGGAACCTTGCCGATCTTGAGATTTTCAGTCAGCGATGTGTGAAAGTAGTTAAGCACTTTGAAGTCATGGGCCTCCAGATACCGCTTCTCAATCTCTGTAATGTCATGGGTGTAGGGGGTTATCATCGAGATGTTTTTCGCACCCAGCCTGTCGAGGGCCCTCACCACCGCTCCTGAAGTGGCTACGCACGGCACTCCAAAAGACTTCTCAACCCTCTGCTCTATCCCGAGGTACTGCCTGCTGTCTCTGATAAAACTGCCGCTCGTGCATCCATAGACAATCACGTCAACACCCGCCGTGGCTAGTTTCTCAGCCTCCCTCTGCGCTTCATCCTCCAAAGCTGCTAGCTCGGAGTAAACGGCTCTTTCAAGCTTTATCCTAGCCCCGTGCACGGTTGCTGCTCCAGACAAAGCTTGGTTGAACTCCCGCTCCATCGTGGTGTTAGACGATGGAAGAATCAACCCAACTCTGTACACAGCTACGATGCCGACAACCTACGGATAAATGTTTCTGCCGCTGTCGAAAACAGAGCAGGCTTAAATACAGTCCACTCATCCGACGACCATGGCCCGCCACATAATTTCCGCAAAACAGTTTGAGAAGAACGAGGTTTTAGCATTATTTGAGAAGGCCAAGAAGCTCAAGCAAGCTTTCAAGCAGAGAAAGATCCTCGACGTAGCTAGAGACAGGATACTCACCACGGTTTTCCTCGAGCCGAGCACGAGGACTAGGCTGAGCTTCACCTACGCAATGAAGCGGCTGGGCGGAGTGGTTGTTGACTTCGGAGCCGAGGAGATAACCAGCAGGGCGAAGGGCGAGTCTTTCGAAGACACGATGAAGATGCTCGACTGCTACGCCCCCGACATAATAGTTTTGAGAAGCAAGGAAGTGGGCGCTGCGGAGCGGGCCTCGAAGATAGTAAGCTGCTCAGTCGTCAACGCAGGGGACGGCTGGAACGAACACCCGACACAAGCTCTGCTCGACGTCTACACGATGTGGGAGGTTTTCGGGAAAGTGGATGGGCTGAGGGTCGGCGTCATGGGGGACCTCAAGTACGGAAGAACCCCCAGCAGCCTCTCGTATCTCCTGTCGAAATTCAGCAACATCTCAATCCACTACATCGCCCCACCAGAGCTGCAGATCAGGCAGGATGTTCTAGAAAACATAAAAAACGTTGAAGTTAACATGCATTCAAGGCTTGAGGAAGTCGACGTGGAGCTTGACGTCCTTTACGTGACTAGGCTGCAGAGGGAGAGGTTCGCAGACCAGCAGCTTTACGAGGCTCTCAAAGGAAGCTACACAGTTTCAACGACGCTGCTGAGCAGGCTGAGGAAGATTCCAACAATCATGCATCCTCTTCCACGTGTCGACGAGCTCTCAACAGAGGTTGACGTTCTCCCGCAGGCAAAATACTTCGAGCAGGCTGAGAACGGCGTGTACGTAAGGGCGGCTCTCATCTCTTCCCTGCTTTCGTTGAATACACCTTAGATGGAGAGTGTCTTTTAGATATATTAAGGCCTTTATGACGTTATCGGTTAATGGTTTCATCCGAGCTGGAAGCTTTGGATATTCTCCGCGAATGGCTGAGGCGCGACAGTTTCAAAGTTTTGAAGAGAGACGCTTTGCGTTATGAGTCTGTCGCAGGTGTTAGAGGCCTCCTCAAATACGTCGAAGACCACGTGAGCGAGAGATGTGCCTACGCACGGATCGTCAGGAGCAACGTCCCCCATGGATTGATAAAGTCTGTTAAACTAAGCGGCGAGGGGGGAAAACTCATCACAGCGGCCGACGTGCCCGGCGAGAACCAAGTCGGGTACACAATCTCAGATCAGCCTGTTTTCGCAGAGAGGAAGGTTAGGTTTTACGGCGAGCCTGTAGGCCTTGTGGTAGCTGAAGGCCCGTATGAGGCTGAAGACCTTCTGGAAAGGGTTGAGCTGGAGATAGAGCCTCTTCCGGCGGTTTATGACGTCTTCGAGGCCCTGAAGGACGAGGTGCTCGTCCACGAGGAGAAAGGCACCAACACAGCAGTTGTAGCCAACGTCAAAAAAGGCGATGTTAAAGTCGGGGAAGCCGAGTCGGACATCGTTGTGGAGAAGACTTACGTTCTCCCGCCTCAGGACCATGTTTACCTAGAGACCGAGGCGGCGTTAGCCATCCCGGAGCACGACGGGCTGGCGGTCGTAAGCCAAGCACAGTACCCCCACCTAGCTCAAAAAACAGTCGCACGGGTACTCGGAATTCCTCACAGCAAAGTCAAGATAATCCAACCAGCCATAGGAGGTGCTTTCGGCGGAAAAGACGACATGGGGCCGATTGTCTCGGCTCAGGCCGCCGTGGCTGCTTGGCGTCTCGGACGGCCTGTTTTCCTTCAGTACAGCCGTGAGGAGAGCTTCACGAGCCACTGCAAGAGGGACCCTGCGGTCATAAAGTACAGGAGCGGGGCGTCGAGGGATGGTTTGCTCAGGTTCGTCGAAGCTGAGATACTGTTCGACAGCGGGGCCTACGCCAACAGAGGGCCCTACACGCTTTGGAGGGCCGTGGTTCACGCATCAGGGCCATATAGAATTCCGCACGTAAACATAGTCGGCAAGCTTGTCTACACCAACAAGGTTTATCAGGGGAGTTTCAGGGGTTTCGGCAACCCGCAGGCCGAGTTTGCTGCTGAGAGGCAGATGGACGAGCTGGCTGGCAGGCTTGGGGTCGACCCCGTGGAGTTCAGGATCAAAAACCTGCTGAGGCCAGGAGACCTATCATCCACGTCTCAGAAGATGCCACAGGACACAGGGATAGCTTTCTTGGCGGAGAGGATGAGAGACCCTGAAGGCTTCAGCTACCAAGCCAGAAGACGTGTAGGACAGTACGCATACGGCTTCGGATTCGCATGCGCTTGGCACGGCATAAGCACCAGCAGGGGCGTGCCTGACTGGGGGGCGGCCACATTAACTGTGCTGAGAGACGGCAGCGTAGTTGTTCAGACGGGAGTCGTCGAGTTCGGCCAAGGAACCCACACAGCAATCAGACAGGTTGTTTCGGAGGCTTTGGGAATACCTTATGAATGGGTTAGGGTTGAGGGAGGCACAAGCCTAGCTCCCGACACAGGCGCTACGCACGGCTCGAGGGGGCTTACTCTCGGAGGAGCCGCAGCACTAGTTGCTGCGGGGAGGGTTAGGGCCAGAGCCGTTGAGACGGCGGCTTCGCTTCTCGAAGCAAACCCAGACGACATAGAATCAGCTGACGGCAGGCTTTTTGTCAAGGGAACACCAAGCCGTTGGGTAGGCTGGAGGGAGACCGTCTCAGCCTGCTACTCCAGAGGAGTAGACCTAACGGCCAGCGGGTACTTTTTCCTGCCTAAAGGAAAGTTCGACGACATGAAAGGCCAAGGCCACGCGTACACAGTGTACTCCTACTCGGCTGTTTGGGCTGAAGTCAGAGTTGACGTCGAAACCGGAGAGGTGGAGGTTTTGAAGATCCTTCCCGGAGCGGCTTGCGGCAGGATAATCAACCCAGCGATTGCTCTGGGCCAGATACACGGAGCGCTTGCACAAGGTTTGGGCTATACCCTGATGGAGGAGTTTGTTGTAGAGGAGGGTAGAGCGGCCACCGCAACCCTGATGGACTACCTAGTTCCTTCGTCTCTGGAAATGCCGACAGTATCTCAACCGATTTACCACGAGGATTTGACGGAGTACGGACCCTTCGGCGCTAAAGGTTTAGCGGAGCTTGCTCTGATTCCCGTTCCCGCCGCCATAGCCAACGCCGTGAAAAATGCCGTCGGAGTGGACGTCGACAGCCTGCCCATAAAGCCGGAAAAAATAAGGAAACTTGTCGACCCGAGGTGAGAGGCTGGGATGCTTGAGCTGGTAGGCAGAAGTAGGCTGCGTAGAGACATAGTTGAGCGGGTCTCCGGACGCGTTAAGTACGTGGCCGACATCCAGCCGGCTAAGACGCTGCACGCAGCTCTGCTCCACTCACCATACCCCCACTGCACCGTGAGGAAAATC
>JANWZU010000114.1 GCA_025054795.1 Candidatus Caldarchaeum sp. | reverse complement strand
AAACAGAGGGCCGTGGCGTTGACTTGGGAGTGCTGGCGACGCCTGCCGTCAAAACTCTGCAAATGGTTCTGGAAAGCGTCCGCAGAGGCGGGACCGTCTGTCTCTTCGGAGCTCCCGAGAAGGGTGAGAAAGCCGAAGTGGATTTCTCCAAGCTTTTCATAGAGGAGAAAAACATTATCACCAGCTATTCCACTACGGAAGTGGAGACAAACACGACTCTAAAGCTGTTGGCCGAGGGCCGTGTTTCGCTGAAGAGAACCATAACCCACGTGTTTAGGCTCGAAGACGCAGAAAAGGCTTTTGAAACGGCCAGAGACGCCTCAAGAAGCTTGAAGGTGGTCGTCCAACCCTAGTAGGTTATCGCAACCTTTATCTCCCTACCCTGCCTGAGGCTGTCGAAAACCGACACTATCTCGCTGAGCTTAGCTCTGGCGGTTATCAAGCTTTTGAGAGGAAGCCTCTTAGACTCGATGAGCTTCAGCGTTGTGTAGACGTCTTGAGGTGTGTGATGGAAGGACCCCTGAACCCTTACCTCCCCGTAGTGGATTGTGTAAGTGTCGGCTGAGAACTTCGTGCCCTTCGGAGGGCCGCCGAAGAGCAGCACAGTACCTCCCTTCCTGACAAGCCTCTGCGTCTGCTCCCACGTCTCAGGAAGGCCGACAGCCTCTATCACTAAATCCGCTCCAAGGCCATCAGTCTCTTCCATCACAGTCGACGAAACGTCCTGTTCAGAGCTGTTCACGACGACGTCTGCTCCCAGACGCTCGGCATACCTCAGCCTGTTCCAGTTTACGTCGACCACCAAAACTTTGCCGGCTCCGAGGAGCTTAGCCAGCATCATGTGCATCAAGCCGATCGGCCCTGAGCCAAGGACTGCGACCCTGTCGCCCGGCTGAATTTCCGCAAGCCGTTGACCTCTTACAACGCAGGCCAGAGGCTCAAGCAAAGCAGCCTCCTCAAACTCTACTGTCTCGGGTATTTTGTAGAGGTTGAAGTTAACTATCCGGGAAGGTACTTTCACATACTCTGCGTAGGCTCCGTCGACTGTGAAGCCCACTATCGTTTCGTCAAGGTTTTCGCATAGGTTGAACCTGCCGAGCTTGCAGTAGACGCAGCGGCCGCATGGTGCGGAGTTGGCTGCGACAACCCGGTCGCCGACCCTCACCCAGTCAACGCCCTCACCGACCTCGTGAACAACCCCGGCGAATTCATGTCCCATAATCATCGGAGGCTTCGCATAAGGATGGCCTCTCAGAAACATCTTCAAGTCGGTGCCGCAGGTCAGGGTAACGTTGTTCCTGACAACTACCTCGCCTCTTCCTGCCTGAGGCATCTCAACGTTCTCCACCCTTACGTCGCTCGGGCCATAATACACGGCAGCCCTCAAGACAAAACACCCTGAATAAACAGTAAAAAACCTCTAATAATCTTTATTCAGAGACAAAAGAAATCGGGCCAAGACGCATACGCATCCTCCCAACGCCGCAGCCCCAGGCCTTGGAAGTACGGTCTCTGGAGGTGATCCGGCCACACGTTCCCGTGCGGCCACCTTGTTACGACTTCTGCCTCCTCACCGGGGTCGGACTCGAAACCGCCAACAAGACAGCCCCTCGTCCAACCCCAGCTCGGATGCAGCGACGGGCAGTGTGTGCAAG
>JANWZU010000072.1 GCA_025054795.1 Candidatus Caldarchaeum sp. | reverse complement strand
TAAAGAGCTTTGGAAGACCTAAAGCTTGAACGGAAACCTCTCGACGAATATCAACCGGCCGTAAACGTATCTGGCGTCTGACACAGAGTTTGTGTAGGTTATCGAGGCGCTGCCGGGAACTGCTCTGTAGGCTATGAAGGGTGCTGGAGGCTTGGACTCCAGCTCCGTGTAGTAGACGAGCGGAAGCGCGGCCGAGTCGTAGTATTCGAAAAGCGGGTAGATTACGCCGACCACATAGTGGCCATCCTTTCTGAAACACCAGAGAGGAGGGCTTGAGGCCTCGTCCACCATGGCCGACACAAGCCTCATCAACGAGTCGAGAGACTTTACGTGGACGGATTCGAGCCCACTGATTTTCCTCTCGGTAGAAGTTGTCAGAGAGGATTTGACAAGCTCGGGTATGGGCTCGACTTCGACTACGGGGAAGGAGACGTACCTTCCTGTTTCAGGGATGTCGGAGAACCTAGACTCCTCATGCTCGAGCGGAGTGTAGACGACGTACGGACGCGGCGGTTTCTCAGTCTCGGCATAGACCAGGAGCGGTATGCTGTACTTCCTGAAAGGAATGGTGAAAATGTGGGCCAACACGTTTCTCTGGCCTACTCTGAAATAGTGAATGGGTGGGTAGAAATCGGCTCTGGAAGCCATCAGCCGCATTAGGCTGGATATGTCCTCAACCTTCAACGGAACAGGTGCCTTGTCGCGCTTAGTCATTACTCAGTCCGACGCCGGCCATAACAACCATGCCGCTAGGTAAAAAACTTACATCACGTCATCTCTCAAGACTATTATGTGAGGACTTCTTTTCCCAGCCTGTGGTCAAAGTCGGGTTCATAGGCCTCGGTCTGATGGGTAAGCCGATGGCTAGAAACATTCTGAAAAAAGGATTCAGCTTAGCTGTCTACAACAGGAGCCGAGCACCAGTGGAGGAGCTGGCTTCCATGGGCGCTGCGCCATGCAGTTCTCCCGCTGAAGTCGCCCAGAGATCGGAGGTCTTGATAACGATGCTGCCCGACGAGCCTCAAGTCGCTGAAGTTCTTACGGGTGTTTTCGAAGGAATGAGGAGTGGTCTGGTTCTGGTCGACATGTCAACGGTTTCGCCGATGTTTTCGAGGCAGATGGCCGCTGCTGCTAGGTCGAGGGGAGGGGACATGCTTGATGCTCCTGTCTCCGGCAGCACGATGGCGGCTGAGCAGGGAAATTTGACGATTATGGTCGGCGGGTCGAGGAAGACGTTTGAAGAGACATTACCGGTTTTACAGGCGATGGGGAAGAACATCTTCTACATGGGCGAGTCGGGAGCAGGCAGCTTCGCCAAGCTATGCAACCAGATAGCCGTCGCCGTCAACCTGCTTGGAGTGTGCGAGATGCTCCTGCTAGCCTCAAAAGCCGGTCTCAACCTATCTCAAGTAGTTGAAGTGGTTTCAACGGGCGCTGGAGGGTCTTGGCAGCTGGCTAACCTAGGGCCACGCATGATTTCTAGAGATTTCAACCCGGGGTTCAAGGTAAAGCATCTCAGAAAAGACTTGAGAATAATCAGAGAGATTTCCGAAAAGCTTGGTCTTCCTCTTCAGGCGGTTGCTCTGGTTTCGGAGCTCATTAAAGCGCTGGATGAAAAAGGACACGGAGAGGAAGGCACTCAAGCTCTGATTAAACTGGTTGAAACTCTAGCCAGCCACCAGATATCCAACGCCTAGGGTTCGGTGTGGGCCCTCGGATACGAGCCGAGGACCTTCACGAATGTGGTGAAGGAGGCCAGCTCAACCAAAGCTTTCCTAACCCTTTCGTCGTCTTGATGGCCTTCGAAGTCTACGAAGAAATAGTACTCCCAAGGCCTCTGCCTCGTGGGCCTAGACTCTATTTTGGTGAGGTTTATGTCGTTCCGGGCGAAGGCTCCCAAGGCGTTGTACAGGGCGCCGGGTTTGTGGGCTGTGGAGAAGATTATCGAGGTTTTGCTTTCGGGTTGGCGTGGTGCTTCTTTGGCCGATATAACTAGGAACCTTGTGTAGTTGTGGCCGTAGTCCTCTACACCCTTGGCTAAAACCTTCATGCCGTAAAGGGCTGCAGCTCTTTCGCTGGCGACTGCGGCCGCCTCCTTCAACCCCTTCTCCTTAATCATCTTAACGCTTCCAGCTGTGTCGTAAGTCACAACGGTTTCTACGCCTAGCGAAGTTAGGAAGCCTCTGCACTGTGCGAGAGCTTGGGGATGGGAGTAGACAACCTTAACATCTCCTAGGCTTGTTTCGGGCAGAGATATCAGACAGTGCCTTATCCTCAGGATTATCTCGCCGCTTACCTTCACGCTGGAGTTGAGGAACATGTCGTAGGTCTCTGCGACGCTGCCTTCGATGCTGTTTTCGACGGGCACCACCCCGTAGTCGACGACACGGGCCTCAGTGTTTTTGAAAACTTCCCTTATCGTTTTGCAGGGAACGGCGTTTACAGCTTCGCCGAAGAAGGATACGATAGCCTCCTCGCTGTAAGCACCCCTTTCTCCTTGGAAAGCGACGTGTGTTTGCAACGGTTGCCAGACTTTCAAAGTCTTTTTGTATTTAAATACATTCTGGACATGTTTAAATACGGTTCAGCTGGGCAAAAGCCGTGAAAGACCGGAAGACGGCTGATAAGTTCTTTCCAGACGTCAAACGTTGTCTCGAGATTCAGGTTGGTAGGACGGGGGAGATAAACACAGAATACGGCGGTTTTGAGATAACTGTGAACGAGCCCGCTTACTTTCCGTGGCACGATTGCCTTGCAACGCTTCTGAAGCACGGGTTTGAGGTTTGGGTATCGATGAAAAGGGAAAAGATGGTCATAATAGCTAAGCCGGCTGGCCCATAGCAGGCAGCTGCAGGAAAAGCAGAAGCAGAGCAAGGATTACCGTAGGCATGGTTATTGCTGCTCCAACCCCTATCCACTGTCTCAAAGTTATGTGTATGCGTTCACGTTTCTCAAGCATTCCTACCGCCACTATGTTGGCTGTGCTGCCGATGATGGTAAGGTTTCCCCAGAAAGTTCCTGCGAAGAGCATCGTCCACCATAGCGGGAAGTTGTTTATGCCGAATTCGCCGATGGTTTTGATTATGGGGATCCACGTCGCTACAGCCAGCACGTTGTCCATGAACGCTGACATCAAACCGCCGACAACCATCACTATCAGCATGAGGGTTTGAAGGGAGCTGCCGCCCGCCTCGAGGATGATGTTGGCGAAGACCTGAGTAGCTCCGGTGTGGCTGAGCGTTCCAACGCTTGCGAAGAAAATCATGAAAAACAAAAGAGTCCACCAGTCTATCCGTCTCTCGACAAGCTCTCTGGCTCTCTCCCTTTCCAAGAAGAGGACTATTCCGGCGAATAGGAAAGGCACTCCCAGCAGCATAGCGTTCTTTCCCAGCCCCAACAGCTGTTCAATCGGAGTGTGGAGTACGAGCCCAGTTATCGTCGCTAGGAAAATCGCTGCAGGTATTCTTATGTCGGGTTTGTCGTCTCCGTTGGTCTTCTCGAGAACTACAACCTGCTTGACGGCGTTGTTGGCCATGGCTTCCGACAGCTGGGCTATGTCTCGACGGAATACATACAGGCTTAGCAGCATACACAGCAGAAGGGATGCAATTGATACCGGCGTAGCCCATCTCAGGAAGTCAGTGAAGCCCAAGCCCGCTTGGAAGGCTATCAGAACACCGACGGGGTTGCCGACGACCGTCGCCGAGCTTCCTATGTTGGTTGCGAATATCGAGAGTATTATGAATCGAACGGGGTTGAGGTTGTATCTAGAGGTGAAGTCAAGCAGGATAGCAACCATTATCAGTATCGAAGTGACTTCGTCGACCAAAGCTGCGAGAAGAGCCGACATCCCCATGAAGAAGATGACTAGGGCCTTGGGCCTGTTGCCGATTATGAGGAGGAGCCTGTCTATCAAGACTTCGAAGAACCGGGCCTCCTCTAGATATCCTACAACAACCATCATAGAGGCCAGAAACATTATCGTGTCGAGATGGGCGAATTTGACCAGCAGGTCTATCTCTAGCAGGTCTGTGCCGAGCATGAAGGCCAGAGCGAAGAAGGCGAAGACAAGCCTGAACCTCCAGAACATCAGCGTAGCCCCTATCATCGCACCCAAGACTACGAGAGAAAAAGTCTGAGTCATGTTAAGGCCAAGCACGTAGGCTAGGCCTGATACGCCAGTCAGAACCAGTGTGTATTTGACCGCCTTGTTTATCAATTACCATCTACTTAGTCGAATGGAGTATTTTATTGTTAAGGATCTATGCATGTGATGAGCGTATTGTTTCGAGGATGCTTATCGCCATCCACAGCTGGGTTCTTGTGAAAGAGGGCATGTTGGGGTCGTTGATTATCTCCTCGATAAGCTCGATGGAGTTCGCAGCCCTGACGGCTGGGTTGTATTTTTCGTTGAACAGCTCGTCGGAGGCTTGTTTAGCTATTCTCCGGATGTTTCGAGGAGTTTCGGTGTCGTTTATGATTGTCTCCAGCAGCTGGACGACCTGCTGGCGTTTTCCCTCCCATTCTTGGACAGACATAGGCATGGGTGCCGCACCTCGTCAAAACCCTACCCTAACCGCTAAACAACATGCTTAAAACCCTTTTCAGCCGCAGACTGCGCCTCTGCTCGCCGAACCCACCAGCTTAGCATACTTCGCCAACACCCCTGAAGTGTACCGTGGCTTCGGAGGACTCCACGCCTGTAGCCGCTTGCTCAACTCCCCTGCATCCAGTTCAACGTCCAGCCTACGCCTTGGCACGTCAATCTCAACCACGTCGCCGTCCCGCAGCGCTGCTATAGGCCCTCCAACCGCTGCCTCAGGTGATACATGGCCTACCATCAGGCCGTGCGTAGCTCCTGAAAACCGTCCGTCCGTTATCAGGGCTACCTTTTCCTTCAAACCCTGCCCCACAACGATGGCTGTCACGGCCAGCATCTCCCTCATCCCGGGGCCGCCTTTCGGCCCTTCATACCTGATCACTATGACGTCTCCTGCACCCACCTCTCTGCGTAGGAGGGCACGGTATGCTTCCTCCTCGGAGTCGAACACCCTAGCCGGGCCTCTGAAAGTCTGGACTGTGGATGCTGTGGACTTGACTACGGCGCCCTCTGGAGCTAAGCTGCCTTTCAGTATAGCTATTCCTCCTGTGGGGTGGATTGGGTTTGGGACGGGACGGACAACCTCACCACCGTCTCCCGGCATGTATTCTTTCAGGTTCTCGGCGAGAGTCTTACCCGTCACGGTTAAGGTGTCGCCGTGGAGAAGCCCCGCCTCAAGCAGCTTCTTCAAAACTACAGGAACGCCGCCAACCCTGTCCAAGTCAACCATCACAAACCTCCCTCCAGGCCTCATGTCTGCGATGTGCGGAGTCCTCCGACTGACTTTGTCGAAGACCTCTATGTCGAGCTTCACGCCGGCTTCGTGGGCTATTGCGGGAAGGTGGAGGACGGCGTTCGTCGAACCGCCCATGGCGCAGACCACGGTGACGGCGTTTTCAAAAGCCTCGTAGGTGAGTATGTCCCGTGGCTTGATTCCGTTCTCAAGCAGCTTCATCACTTGGGCTCCGGACCTGTAGGCTGCGTCGTAAATGCGCTGGTCGACTGCTGGGATGGATGCTGTTCCGGGTAGAGACATCCCCATGGCCTCTATCGCCGAGGCCATCGTGTTGGCTGTGTAGAAGCCTGCGCACGACCCTTCGGTCGGACATGCGACTTTCTCAAGCTCGAGAAGCTGCTGGAGGCTCATCTGACCTGTGCTGTAGGCGCCCACAGCCTCGTAAACGTCTTGAATGGTGACGTCTCTGCCCATGTATTTGCCGGGAAGAATCGTGCCGCCGTAAAGGAAAACAGACGGAATGTTGAGCCGGGCCATCGCCATCAAGGTTCCGGGAAGGCTTTTGTCGCATCCAGCTATTCCCACCAACCCGTCGAACCTTTGGGCGAAGCACATCACCTCAATCGAGTCAGCTATAACCTCCCTGCTAACGAGCGAGCCTTTCATCCCCTCCGTGTTCATCGAAATACCGTCGCTGACAGCTATTGTTGTGAACTGAATCCCAACGCCTCTACTGTCCCAGACTCCTCTCTTCGCCTCACCCGCTAAGGCGTTTAGATGAAGGTTGCAGGGTGTTACTTCGTTCCCCGTGCTAGCCACACCTACGAAAGGCTTGGCGAAATCATCATCCT
>JANWZU010000058.1 GCA_025054795.1 Candidatus Caldarchaeum sp. | reverse complement strand
GACGCTGCAGCTTTATGGTTCAACGGATTGCTCCTAGCCTGCGTCGACATGCTCGTCAGCGAAACCGACGTCCCACCAGGCATGACATGGCAGCAGGTAGGATGGAAGGCTGCGGTCTCGCCGATAAGCGATGTTGCATCGAAGGGAGGCAGGCCCAAATACCTCCTTCTCTCTCTTGGCCTTATGCCGTCGATGGAGTTCGAGGAATTTGAAGAGCTGCTTAGAGGTGTTGAGACGGCTGCCTCTAGGTATGGAGCTAGAATAATCGGAGGAGACTTGAATGAGCTTCGAACAACAGCTGTCTCCGTATCAGTTTTGGGCGTGGCGCAGAAACTCATGAGCAGGTTTGGGGCAAAACCGGGCGACGTTCTCGCAACAACAGGTCTTTTCGGCAAAACATACGCCGGCCTCAACGCAATTTTCAATAACAGAAAAGCAGACAGGAAAATTCTTGAAGCAGTTTACTCCCCGGAGGCGAGGGTTGAACAGGGAGTGGCGCTGGCTTCTTCAGGAGGTGTTCATGCATGCGTCGATTCAAGCGACGGGCTCTCAGAATCCCTACACCTTCTTGCGGAAAGCAGCAAGGTGGGATTCGTGGTTGAGGCTCTGCCCGTCGACCCTTCAGCAGAACAGTACTGTCTGGACAACGGATTGAACCCTCTTGACGCTGTTTTCTTCGGCGGCGAGGAGTACGAGCTTGTTTTCACGGTTAGGCGTGGCTGGGAGGATGTTGTAGACAACGCTTTAAGAAAGGTTGGAGGCGAGATGCATGTCTTTGGAAAAGCCGTCAGCGGCCAGGGAGTTTACATCCGTGAAGGAGACAAGCTTAAGCCCGTTCCGAGGACGGGGTGGCAACACTTCAACGCCTCCCGTAAAACTCCGTGAAAATCAGAAGCGAAGCAATCGTTTTGGCGTCCACAACCTTTCCACCTCTAATCAGCTGCCGAGCCTCATCCATAGAAACCTCCACTAGTTTTATCCGCTCATCCTCCTCCAAACTCTGCCTGTGCTTCGACAGCCCACGGGCCACAAAAAGATGGAGAAGCTCATTGCTGTATCCAGGCGCTAGGAAAAACTCAGCGAGTTTCTTCAGCTCGGTAGCTATGTACCCTGTTTCCTCCAGCAGCTCACGCTCTGCACATTTTTCGGGAGATTCATTCTCGATTGTTCCGGCAGGCAGCTCAAGAAGCCAGCGTCCGACAACAGGCCTGAACTGTTCGATCAGAACTATCCTGCCGTCGTCCAGAAAGGGAAGAACGGCCACGCTGCCGGGATGAGCAACGACGTCAACCGAGAAGGCTCGGCCGTCATCCTCGAAAAGGGATTTTCTAACGGAGAAAACTCTTCCCTTGAAAACCTCCTCAGACCGTACTTCCTTCATGCTAGGGGTGTTGAGCAGTTCAATTAAACCTTAAATTTAGGGCTATCTTAAAAATAGGCTGTGCCTAAAATTAACATAAACGAAGTCGAGAAACAATACCTACAGCACATCTACAGGTCCCTCGAAGACTCCGTCGAAGTCTCAACAGGGTCTTTAGCCGACGCCTTCAAAGTCAGGCCAGCTTCAGCCGTGGACGTCCTCAACAGGTTGGCCGCACGGGGCCTTATCAAAAGGACAGGATGGGGGAGGTTCAGCTTGTCCGAGAGAGGAATGAAGCTTGCTTCTAGAATAATCCACAACCACAGAGTCCTCGAAACATACTTCAGCAGGAACCTCGGACTTACTGAGGCGGAAGCCTGTAGAGAAGCTTCGAAAATAGACCATCTGGTTGGCGACACAGTGGTTAAGCAGTTCTGCAAAATCCTAGGCCATCCTTCAAAATGCATCCACGGCAGGGACATGGTGCACACTTCATGCCTAGGATGAAAACCTCCGTAGCCTTGGTCGGACTGATGGCGGTCATCGCAGCAGCCTTACTTGCTGCTCTGGTTTTCTCAGGCCCCAACCTTCCAGCAGGCCAAAAAACCACTGTAGCGACAACCATGGGAATTCTGGCCGAGATAGTCGACCGACTGACTGAAGGGGAGGTGCCGATATACACCGTTGTACCGGCCGGCGTCGACCTGCATGACTGGGAGCCCACTCCCGATGTTCTGGTCAAGCTGCGTGATGCTAAGATGCTGGTTTGGCTGGTTGATGGGTTGGACGATTGGGCGGTCAAGCTTGCTCAAAGCACCGGCGTCAGGGCGTACATGGTTTCCAGAGGAGTTCAGTTAATCGAGTTGAGCGACGAGCATGTACACAATCATAAGCACGACAGCAAACACAGCCACGGACACTACGACCCCCATCTCTGGCTTTCGCCCAAAGCCATGGTCGCCGTGACCGAAAACATCGCCAAAGCTCTAAAGTCCGAGTTCCCCAACCTCGGGTCGAAAATCGACGCCAACGCCCAAAGATACATTCAGGAGTTGAGGCTGCTCGACGACGAGCTCTCAGCGTTGCTCAAGCCCTATCGGGGTAGGGTTTTCATAACTCAGCACAACGCCTTCCAATACTTCGCAAGAGACTACGGCCTGAAAGCTGTGGCGGTTTTCGACGTGGAGGGAGTTGAACCATCCGCCCAGCATGTCGCAGAAATCATCAAGCTTATCGACGAGAACAAATTAAAGGTGATCTTCGCCGAGGTTGGACACGAGTCGCCGGTCATCCAGTCTATCGCGCGTGAGAAAGGGCTAAGGGTTGAGCTTCTACCGACAGGGCATGCCGACATCACGTTGGAGACAAGCCGAAGCGGAAAAGGCTATATCTGGATGATGCGCTCCATCGCTACAGCGGTGGTCCAATCGTTTGGCTGACGGCCCAGTTGTAGAATTCGAAGATGTGTCAATAGCCTACGTCCGAGGAAACCCGATCATCTCCAATTTCTCGATGCGCATTCGTGAGGGAGAGAGGGTGTTCCTAATAGGGCCCAACGGCGGCGGAAAGTCAACCATCATCAAGGCCATAGTCAAGCTGATCAAGCCCGAGAAAGGTGTTATCCGTGTCTTCGGCCAGGACATCTTGAAATTCAACGATTGGTGGAAAATCGGGTATCTTCCCCAAAACGCAGCGGCGCTTTTTGAAAAGACTACGGTCAGCGTCGCCGAGTTCCTCAAAGCTGTTTCCACCAAAGGCCATGCAATGACCCCTGAGGATTCTCTGATACTTGTGGGGTTCTCTGACGGCGAAATTCTCCGCAAAAGAGTTGCAGACCTTTCGGGCGGCATGCTCCAGCGTGTGATACTGGCGTCGGTCTTGATCAACAGGCCGAAGCTGTTGCTGCTCGATGAACCTACTGTTTACGTTGACCAAACTGGATTAAACGCTCTGGTACAGATTTTGAGCGAGCTTCATCAGAGATGGGCGTTGACGACGATAATAGCGACACACGATATAGACGCTGTATCAACGTTCGCTTCTAGAGTTATATGCATCAACCGGCAATCATACTACGACGGGAGGCTGGAGGACCTGCTGGCCTCCGAGCAGCTGTGCCGTGTTTACGGCTTCCATGTCTACACTATTAAACACGGCCATGAGTGGACTTCTAGATGATTGATTTTTTCACACAGCCTTTCATGGTCAGGGGTTTCGCAGCCGCTGCAGTGGCTGGGTTCACACTGCCTTTACTGGGAGTTTTCCTAGTTCCGAAAAAACTCTCGCTTCTAGGCGATGCCTCATCGCATGTGGCGCTGGCTTCTTTGATGGTTGCTGTTTTCGCAGGTATCCCGACAGGTGTGTTCATCTACGTTTTCCCCGTTGCCGCAGTATATTTTATGCTAGTGATGATGACTAGGTTCAAGATATCCGGCGATCAAGCGCTAGTCATCCTCCTAGCTATGGGGGCTACCGCCACCTCCCTTGCAATCTCGTTCGGAGCACGGGTCAGCCTCAGCTCGGTTCTTTTCGGCAGCATCCTGTTGGTCGAGCTATACGACATCGCAGCGGGGCTTGGTCTAGCTTTGTTCGTCGGCCTGTTCACAGTTAGGAATTTCAACCAAGTTGTCCTGTTCACAGTAAGCGACGAGCTTGCGCAGACAAAAGGCTTCAGCACAAACCTTTTCACACTTTTCGCAGCTGTGGCAACCGGCCTCTCCATCGTCGTAGGAGTTAAGATCGCCGGCGTTCTTCTAGTCACCGCCCTTTTGGCTATACCTTACACCGCTTCATCCCTAATCGCCACCTCGCTAAAGAAAACCATCCTCATGTCTGTTGCTATGGGAGAGGCCTCGACCGTTTCAGGTATTTTTCTGTCATATTTTGCCGGAATATCGCCCGGAGCCGCATCCGTGCTCATAGTCCTAGGTCTGCTGGCCTTCTCCCTAGTTCTCCACAGCATGAAGATACGAATATAACTTGAGCATAACTTATCGATATGGGTTGATTCGGCTGTCTAGGCCTCCTAGGATAAAGGTTTTGGAGGCGTTGGGAGCTGTGGCCGGAGGCAGGGTCACGTGTTTGTCTGACTTCGAGGCAGTCGTGGCGGCCTCCGAGGGCCAGAGAGCCTACAAGGTCTTCGTGGACCTAGACAAGCGAGTGGCTGAAAGCGACGACAACGGCACGGTTTACAGAAACTACGTCGGCTACCCGATAATAGCGTTCTTGATGGCTAGGAAGGTGCTTCCATACTTCGAGGAGGTTGGAAGACCTTTGGCAACGGTAAAGTGGAGATCCATAAACGAGAAGTACAAAAGCTACCGAGCTGTTGAAGCGGTCATCAAGTCGATGCTGTCGAAGCAGGGAGTATCCAGCCATAAAGTCGACGAAATAGTTGCGCTGGTTTTAGACAAGCTCGATGAACTGCAGCTTTCGAAACACTCTACTTGACGACGAGGACCGGGCAGTGAGCGTGGGATACAACGCCGCTGGCAACACTTCCCAGAAGAAGTTTTCTGAAGCTGCCCAGACCACGTGTCCCAGTGACGATTAAATCAACCTTCTCGCTCAACGCATAGTTCGTCAGGGCCTCGACAACGGAGGGAGCTCTTTCAATCACTTCTCCACGTGCATTAACCCCTGCGTCGGAGGCTTTGCCTAAAGCTTCGTTGACGTATCGCCACCCTTCTTCCTTTGCGTCCTTGAAGTATTGCTGCATGGCTGCTGGAGAAATGCCGGCCGCTGCGAAAAGGTATGGAGGCTGCTGGACCACGTGAACGACAACAAGCTCCGACCCAAGCCTTTTGCACAGCTCCACAGCCACGTCTACCGCTTTCCTGCTGTAGTCAGAACCATCCACAGCCACCAAAATCTTCCGAAACACAAATACTCGAGACGGGTCAACGCGATAAAAAATGTTTCGGTCATCGTCTGTTGAGGCTGTAAAACCTTATGTACAGGAATTATTAATAATATTTTGTGAGAGAACTAATTAGAATGTGGTCCCACACACAAATGATAACCGCTTTCATCGTATCTGCCGGGCTATACGCGGCCTTGCTCTTCGTGTTCGCAGCTCTCCCCATCTGGATAATTCCGGGAGTCACGGCCATACGTCCGGGAAACGCCATACCTCCTTTCACCAGCTTGCTTTTCGGGCCTGCGGCGGCTTGGGGCTCAGCCGTGGGCAACCTCATCGGGTTTGACATTCTCGGAGGAGCTTTAACGATAGGCAGCATCGGAGGATTCATCGGAAACTTCTTCCTAGGGCTAGTGCCCTACAAAATCTGGCACAGGCTTTTCAAAGAGGAGCCTCACTGCAGAACCGCATCAAGCCTAGCAAAATACGAGTTCGTGGTTCTGACACACTCCGGCGTCGTCGCACTCATAATACCCTACTGGACCGAGCTCGTCGGCTTCGTGCCCTTCACACCGCTTGCCTTCATAATCTTCTTCAACGAACTGATTTCGGCGGCAATCATAGCGCCCATACTGATGGTCCTCGTCTACCCACGTGCAAAGAAAGCTGGCTGGCTCTGGACCGACGTCATGAAGGGCTACCAGTACACTCCAACAGAGGTGAAAAGCTACCACAGGCTGGGCGCCGCCTTGGTTTTCTTCAGCGGAGTCATCGGGCTTTGGATAACGATCCTTGTTGGTCTCGGGCTTGGTCAGGCGTTGTTCTTCGGCCCTGCCGTAGGCTTTGCGGGAGCCTCTCTTCTCGCCGTAGGCGGAGTTTTCATACTGATATTCGCCGTCGGAATGGCCCTGCTGGCCAGAGACTAAACACCCCCTCTTTTTTATGTCTCTCGTTGAGGTCAAAGATGTTTGGGTTAAGTACAGAGGCGCTAGCGACTATGCGTTAAAGGGAGTAAGCCTGAGCATCGCAGAGGGCGTCGTAGCAATAATAGGTCCTACTGGAGCTGGGAAGACAACACTATGCAAAACTATCGCAGGGATAGTGCCTAACATGGGGGCGTACGACGACTTCAAGGGCGACGTCCTCGTCGACGGAGTCTCTACGAAGGGGCGTAAGGTCGGCGAAATCAGCAAGAAATGCGCCATGGTCTTCCAGGATTACGAGTCCCAGCTCTTCAGAACTACGGTCGAGCTTGAAGTAGCTTTCGGCCCTGAAAACCTGATGCTGAGCCCTGATGAAATAAAGAGGAGATGCAGGGCGGCTATAGACGCCGCTGGACTGATGGGGCTGGAGAAGAGATACAGCTTCGCCCTCAGCGGAGGCCAGAAGCAACGGCTAGCCATCGCTTCGCTTCTTTCCCTGCAGCCAACGATGCTAATCTTAGATGAGGCTACTAGCGACCTGGACCCAGCCGGCAAAAGAGAGATATACGAGGTTGCTAAAAGCTTACTTGAGCAGAAAATCATCAAGTCTCTCGTCTTGGTGGACCATCATCTAGAGAAGGTCGCGGACTTCGCCGACCGTGTGGTGGTCATGAAGGAGGGCTCTGTTCTGTGCGAGGGCCATGTTCAAGATATCCTCAGCGATGTTAGTTTGTTGACTGAACTTGGTCTGCATCCACCTGACACTGCGGCCATATTCCACCGGGTTGCTCCAGATGAGAAGCCCTATCCGCTGAAGTAGGAAGAGGCTTTGAGAAGGATTCCTAAACTAGTGAGTTATAGACCTCCACCTCCGCCGAACCTGAACGCCGGTGAGCCGGCAATAGTCTTGGAAGACCTCTGGTTTGGATATCAGAAAGATGAATGGGTGATAAAAGCGCTGAGCCTTGTCGTCAAGAAAGGTGAGATGATGGGGTTGATTGGTCAGAACGGAAGCGGCAAAACAACTCTTGCCCAGCTTGTTGCTGGGATATTACGGCCTGTCCGTGGTAGGGTTTTCGTCTTCGGCAAGGACATGACGAAGTACGGCGTCATGATTAGGGGAAGAGATATCGGATACATTTTTCAGAACCCCGACTACCAGATTTTCTCGAACACGGTTAGGGATGAGATCTCCTACGGCCTGAAGGCCGCCGGAATGAGCGAGAAAGAGGTTGAGGCACGTGTTAAAGAGGTGTCCGAGATGCTTGGAGTTTCAAAACTCCTCGACGAAGACCCGTTCTTCTTGACTAAAGCAGACAGACAGAGAATAGCCGTCGCCTCGATACTGGCTCTAAACCCACGCATAATCATCCTTGACGAACCCACCACAGGTCTTTCACCCGGCGAGACAACAGCTTTAATGGATACAGTAGTCAAACTCAACAAGCTGGGCACGACCATCATAACCATCACGCACGATATGTGGGTTGTCGCTAGATACTGCGACAGGGTCGTCTTGATGGCTGACGGAAAAATAGTTGTGGACGGACCAACCCGCACGGTCTTTTCAGACATCGAGTTCCTCGAAAAATACGACATAGAAGTGCCTACCGTTGTCAAGCTGTCGAGAAAACTTGTAGGCGAAACATACCTAACGGTCGAGGAATTTCTCGAGCATGTTGAATTTTATAAGCATGGAGGATAGTTTCCAGCCATGCCTCAGTACGTGCTCTACGTGGAGAAAAACACCTTCCTACACCGCCTAGACCCGAGGACTAAGGTTTTCCTAGTGGTCTGCGTGTTCATCTGGTCGTCTGTTTTCAACCACCCGCTATACACGGGTTTCGTTCTGTTATCTGTCCTCTCGCTGGTGTTTCTCTCCCGAACGTTTAGTCAGCTCAAGCTTTTCTGGTTTGGGTTGGTTTCGCTTGCTTTGATGAGCATGATTCTATGGCCGCTTTTCCGACGTGGTGGAGAAACCCATCTGGCGACTGTGTTCGGAGTCACGTTTACTATGGAGTCGGTGATGTACGGCGTTGCCGTTGCATTCAGGCTTGTGGCGATGGTTCTGTCGGGGCTTGTGCTTCTCACGACGACGAGGATTGAGGAGCTGGAGCTGGCTATGACTAGGCTCGGCCTACCCTACCCCATAGCATTCGGCTTCTCAGCGGTTTTCAGGTTTATTCCGACGATGGTGGGCGACGGCCTAACCATCCTAGCGGCACAGCAGGCAAGAGGAGTAAACATTGCGGGAGGCAACATCTTCTCAAGGCTCAGAAACTCAGCAGCCATCATAGTGCCGCTTTTCATAACGACGATGAGAAGGTTCGGAGACCTTCCGATGGCCATAGAGTCAAGGGGATTCGTACCACTGGCGAAAAGGTCATACTACCTCTCGATAAAAATGAGGGCAGTCGACTTCCTGGGGGTCGCCGTGCTCGCCTTCCTAGCTGCCCTCTCGATATATCTAAGGCTTAACGGCTTCGGAGTCGTGTTCCCTGACGTGATATGAGAGCGCTTTATTTCGACGGAAGAAGCCTGAGCCTAGTAAAAGACTACCAGCTGAAGCCGTGCGACGAGACGGTTGTGAGGGTTTCTCTGGCTGGGATCTGCGGTACGGATTTGGAGATCCTTAAGGGGTATGCTGGGTTTAGAGGAGTTCTTGGCCACGAGTTTGTCGGAGTTGTGGAAGAGTCGAAAAACCCTGAGCTGGTCGGGAAAAGAGTAGTCGGAGAAATAAATGTGGGATGTGGAACGTGTAGCTTCTGCAGGAAAGAACTTCAAAGACACTGCCCTTACAGGACTGTTCTGGGCATCAAGGAAAGAGACGGAGCCTTCGCCGAATACCTGACACTTCCGGAGAAAAACCTTCACACAGTTCCTGAAAACGTCTCCGACACAGCCGCCGTCTTCACAGAACCCCTCGCAGCTGCCTACGAGATTCTCGAACAATCGCACATAGACCCGAGCTGGCGTGCGGCCGTAGTAGGCGATGGAAGACTCGGCAACCTAGTGGCTCAAGTGCTCTCAACAGTTGTCCACGAGGTTCACGTCTACGGGAGGCACAAGCGTAAAATGGATATCCTAAGAGACCTAGGACTCAAATGTTTTCATGTGGACGAGTCTTTTGAACCTCATGGCTACGACCTAGTCGTTGAGGCGTCGGGAAAAACGACAGGCCTTGCCACGGCAGCCAACCTCGTCAAACCACGTGGGTTGCTCGTTCTGAAGACAACTGTCGCAGACGCCGTTTCGCTCAACCTGTCGCCGCTGGTCGTCAACGAGGTTAACCTGCTCGGCTCGAGGTGCGGGCCTTTTCAACCAGCATTACAAGCTCTCTCTAAAAAATTGGTCAAAGTCCAGCAGTTGGTGGACGCAGTCTACAGCCTAGAGGAGTATTCGACAGCCTTCAAGCACGCCTCCTCTGCGGGCACTTTGAAAATCCTCATCAGACCCTAATATCACCTAACAGATGAAAGGCCGGCAATCAGCTAAGCGACATACTTCATCCTGCTTGGAAGATCGCTGCAGCCGGTAGAGCGAAGATGAGGAAATAAACCAAGCTCCGAAACATCCAAAGGGGTATCAACGGGGCTGATTTCTCTTCAAACCTCATCTAAAAGCATGGCTCGGCAAGACCTCAGCGGGCGCCTAGTCATCGTCCTCCAGTGGGCCGGGGCGGACTTGAACCGCCG
>JANWZU010000051.1 GCA_025054795.1 Candidatus Caldarchaeum sp. | reverse complement strand
CCCTACTCGGTTGATGTCAAAAACATGCTCATGAAACTTAGATCAATAGTGGAGAAAGCCGATAACACGGAGCTTCTTGTCTTAGATGCTGAAACCATCTACAGAATAGCAACGGTTATCGCTCTCCAGCACAAATGGCTGAAGGACAGGGCCTCCTCTCTGCTCATCGACGCTCAGACAATCGCTTTGAAGGTTCTGGAGACGGATAAGAAAAGCCTAGCTCATGCTTTTGCCAGCAGCTGGAGACCGATAGTTTCAGCCGAACAGCTAACGCTAGGAATGGTGGTCTCGGGGCTTGAGTATTTTCTCAGCTTACCAACTAGAGGCCCTCGGCCAAGTATGGGAGATCAGGCTGGTTTAGAGGGTGTTTCAGGGGATGCTGCATGGAATTACAGCGAGAGAGGGTTGATCGAGAACGATATCAAACGTCTTCACGGCGAGATGCTCGATATGAGAGACGAGGAGGGAGTGGTTGACTACAAGACCTTCGTTTTAAAGGATGGAGTTGAGAAGGTGTTCGAGAGAGCGTACATCACTGCATTCATACTCAGTGAAGGGCTGGCTGAAGCTTCAAAGAACCCGTTGACAGGGCAGATCAAACTCAGGCCTTTCGACACCAAGGTTGAGAGGAGGAGCGTGGCATCGCTCGTGGTTGTCATGAAGAGGGGTGCTGTGCTTGACTGAACCGTCTGCAGAGCAGACGGCGGCTAGGAAGAAGCTTTCGACAGCGATGGCTATGCTTTTGTTCACCAGCCACAGACTGCCGGGAGTCAGGGGGTACGAGCTACGACGTCGAATTGGAAAAAACTATCTGAAGGTTCTGGAAAGCCTAAACCACCGCCTTGAGCCTCTGGGCCTCAGGGTTAGGACGCTGTTCGAGACGCCCGGAGACAGGCAGCCTTCGGAAGAAGATTACGACAGAGCCCGCTATTTCATCACTTTAACAGACCCGTTGAGTTTGTCTGAGATCGTCGCAGCCGGATGGAGGGTCGACGACCTCGCGGTCCTAGCTACTGCGTTGGCTGTCCTTTTCTCTAGGGGAGGTAAGGCTCCTAGGCAGGATGTGATGGAGCTGCTCGAGTCGAAGCTTCCGAAATGGCGTGTCGAGGCGGCTTTCGAGAGGTTCATGAGACGGGGATACCTACTGGACCTCGGCGACGGAATGCTGGCCGTAGGCTGGAGGGCTCTTGCCGAAGTCGACCAGAAAGAACTGATCAAGGCTGTTTCAAGCCTCTCGACAAGGCCGGAGCAGGACAAACCTACCTAAACATCTCTCTAATCCTCTGCTTCTCCCTCTCAACAACCAGCTCGACTAGCCTAGCTCCCAAGCTTGATTCCTGCTGAAGAATTTCATCGACGTCTTCGAAAGAGAGATACTTGCTGGCCATCGTGAAGACAGCGGGCTTGCCGTGTTTCTCAACAAGCTTAGAGGTCTTTACAGCCTGAGACTTAAGACCACGTTCTTTCTTGTTCGAAGGTCGTCCCCGCCTTGCTAAAAGGTTCATCAACTCTTCTGGCTCAACTTTTAAGACACCGAGGCAGGTTGACCCGCATGAACCGCACACAGGCCTCGGCTCAAGCTCTCTAACAGCTAATCTCTTGTACCACTGCCAGCAGGAGACGCAGACCAGCGTGACCAGCTCGTTGTTCAGTCTCCCCCTCACAGCGTTGAGCACAAGCTTCTGAAGCCTGTCAGAGGCTATGACATCTATGTCGCTGGTGTACCTGTTTATCGTAAGAGACGCCAAGGGCGAAGGAGACTCCAGTCTAGTTTTCGACAGAGTAAGCCCGTCTGAGGAAATCTTTTTGATTATTGTCCACGCTCTACTGAGGTCGTAGTCGGCTAGGAGGCAGTGGTTGAGAGCCTCCTCGTAAACAACGGTGTCCTTCAGCAATTCGGCGAGTTTGACAGAGCTGACGTCGAGTATGCTCGCCTCCTTACTCAGAACACCCATCTTCCGAGCGACATGAACAAGCCTGCGCCTGAACAGGCTTGAAGATTCAACGGCCTTCGAAACAAGGGAACGCCACTCCGCCGAGGTCAGGTTTAGTAATTCTTCTTCAACCATTTCAGCGTCTATCTCTTTCGACTTGAAAACTATCCTGTAAGCATCCTGCTGGACAGTCACGACCGCTCCTGTGCGTGAGGAGAGAAGATAAGCCAGCGCTCGGGCTATGGTTCTGTTGGCCTTCAACCCACCCGCTATGTGCAGCACAACGTAATCAGGGGTCTCCTCAAGCAGAACCAGTTTATCGGATGGAACCGGTATCTGATTTTCAACGTGCATCTCAACCTCTTTAAGGGACTTTTTCAGAATGTTTACGTTGGACCTGTAAAACACACTCAGTTCTCCGAGAGCTTCGTCAACCTTTTGTTCTTGTAGAGCCTCTGAGTAAACTCTCCTAATTCTACCGACTTCTTCCGCAACTTCGTACGGCACGGGTATCTCGTCGCCCACCCACGACGGGACAGCGCCCTCGAGGCTTTCGAGAGAAGCCACGTATACTCTCTCCCCCGATGTCTGAATAATCTCCCACGCCTTTCCCATCAGAATGAACCTAGTCCCCGGTTCGCCGTGCTCGGCTACAAACTCCTCGTCAAGAATACCTACAGGCTCGCCTGTCGATTCGTGGACGACGAGGTACTGTTTTTCCTCAGGTATCATCGAGAGGTTTGAGAAGTAGTAGTCGTAAAGCACTGATGTCTTCACCCCCTGCATGATGATGTTGTCGCCCGTTATCAGAGCAGCTCCAAGCTTCTCCAAGTGTTGAGCTGTTTTAAGGACGTGTTCAGGCCCTATGCTCCTAAAGCAGTAGGATCGATTTAGAATTTTGAGCAGGCTTTCGAGAGAAATCTCCTTCCTCTCTATGAGCAGCCCTGCGATCTGGTGTGCTAGCACGTCGTAGCTGTTCTCAAAAAGGTCGACCTCTTCGATCAAGTCTTCTAAGGCTCTGCGTGCTATGACGATGCTCTCTAACGCGTCGTCCGAATCGGCCACTATGATGACTCCTTTGGCGGTGCGTTTGATGGTGTGCCCGCTCCTGCCTACCCTCTGAATTAGTCGGGCAACTTCACGGGGGGAGTTGTACTGTATGCAAAGCTCTATCCTGCCGACGTCTATCCCCATCTCGAGCGACGAGGTGCATACTACTCCGGTCAATCCCCCATACTTGAGGGCTTGCTCAGCTCCTACACGAGAGGCTTTAGAGAGGCTTCCGTGATGGATTCCGATCGGTGCTGCTTCGTCCCAAGCTCTGAACCTGTTGGTCAAAACCTCGGCCAAAGG